>DATGUT010000088.1:0-13948 GCA_035301185.1 Salinisphaeraceae bacterium | reverse complement strand
TCGAGCGCATGTGCGACGACTTGTTTGCCGTCATCAGCGCCGGTGACGTGCGCATTGACATCGGCCAGCGCTTCGCCCTGGCGGATGCCGGCCAGGCGCAGGAGGCACTGGCGGCGCGCAAAACCACCGGCTCCACCGTTCTGCAGCCTTGAATCCGCGCCGTACATCCGCAAGCAACTCTTGAATCATGGCAAACACACTCGACATCGCCCAAGACACGCTGCTGGATCGCGCCGGCGTCGATGCCGGCCAGCTGCAGGCTACACTCGGCCGGCTGATGCAGCCGGGGGTTGATTACGGCGATTTGTACTTCCAGCTGCTGCACCACGAGGCCTGGGCGCTCGAAGACGGCATCGTGCGCAATGCTGTGGCCGCGACCAGCCAAGGGGTCGGCGTACGCGCGCTGGCCGGTGAGCAGACCGGCTTCGCCTATGCCGACGAACTGGCCCTGCCGGCTCTGACCCGGGCCTCGCAGGCGGCTGCGGCCATTGCCCGCAGCGGTCGCAGTCAACAAGTCAATGCCTTGCGCCAGGGCGGCAGCTGGCCGCGCCGCTACGCCCCCATTGATCCGGCCGCGAGCCTCGATGCCGAAGCCAAGATGGCCATGCTGCACCGTGCGGACCAGATCGCGCGCGCGGCGGACAGCCGCGTCACCCGCGTGAGCGTGTCGCTGTCCGGCGCCCACGACACCATGCTGGTCGCCGCCAGCGATGGCACCCTCGCCGGCGACGTGCGCCCGCTGGTGCGCTTCTCCATCACTGTGTACGTGAGTGCCGGCGGGCGCACCGAATCCGCCAGTGCCGGCGGCGGCGCGCGCGTCGATTATCACTGGTTCAGCCAAGACGTGGATCGGGTGGCCGAATACGCGCGCGAAGCGGTGCGCCGCGCGCTGGTGCGCCTGCAGGCGGAGCCGGCGCCGGCCGGACGCATGCCGGTGGTACTCGGTCCCGGCTGGCCCGGCGTGCTGCTGCACGAGGCCGTCGGCCACGGCCTGGAGGGTGATTTCAACCGCCGCGGCAGCTCCAACTACAGCGACAAGATCGGCCAGATGGTGGCCTCGGAGCTGTGCACGGTGGTCGACGACGGCACTCTGGACCAGCGCCGCGGCTCGCTGTCGGTGGACGACGAAGGCACGCCAGCCGGCTGCAACACGCTGATCGAGGACGGCCGCCTGGTCGGCTACATGCAGGACAAGCACAACGCCCGCCTGATGGGCATGCGCCCGACCGGCAACGCGCGCCGCGAATCCTATGCCCACACCATCATGCCGCGCATGACCAACACCTACATGCGCCCGGGCAAGGACGATCCGGCCGCGATCATCGCCTCGCTGGACGACGGCATTTATGCGGTCAATTTCTCCGGCGGCTCGGTCGACATCACCTCCGGCAATTTCGTCTTTTCCGCCGACGAGGCCTACCGCGTGGAAAACGGTCGCATCGGCGCGCCCATCAAGGGCGCGACCCTGATCGGCAACGGCCCCGAGGTGCTGCAGCAGGTGTCCATGGTGGGCAACGACCTGGCGCTGGATGCCGGCATCGGCATCTGCGGCAAGCACGGCCAGAGCGTGCCCGTTGGTGTCGGCCAGCCCACCCTGCGCATCGACGCCATCACAGTTGGCGGCACCGAACAGTAATGGCTGCGCGCCCGGCAGTGCCCGCGCAGCGGCTGCGCATCATCGGCGGCCAGTGGCGCGGGCGCCGCATTGCCATCACCACCGCGGCAGCTATTCGTCCGACGCCGGATCGGGTGCGCGAAACCCTGTTCAACTGGCTGGCGCCGCGCCTGGCCGGCGCGCGCTGCCTGGATTTGTTTGCCGGCACCGGCGCGCTGGGCCTGGAAGCGCTGTCGCGCGGCGCGCAGCACGCCACCTTCATCGAGCGCGATGGCGCCGCTGCCCAGGCCCTGCGCGACACGCTGGCCGTGCTGGCCTGCACCGAGGCGCGCGTTTGCCATGGCGGCGCGCTCGCGCGCATGCGCCAACTTGAGACGGGCTTTGATGTGGTGTTCATCGACCCGCCGTTTGCCACCGACCTGCACCTGCATCTGGCAGCACTGGCCGCCAGCAGGCCGCTGCTCAAGCCCGATGCCCGCGTTTACCTGGAATATCCCTGGCCACAAGCTGCCGCGCTCGGCGCCGCCCTGGCGCCGGACTGGCGGCGGCTGCGCCACAAGCGCGCCGGCCGGGTAGGCTATGATTTGCTCACCCTCAGCGAATACGAACCATGACTGCAACCATGCGTGCCGCTTATACCGGCACTTTCGATCCGATCACCAACGGCCATGCCGATGTCATTCGCCGTGCCGCCGGCATGTTCGACGAGCTGATCGTCGCCATGGCCACCAACACCAGCAAGAAGCCACTGCTCGAGCGGGAACAGCGGCTGCGATTGGCGCGCGCGGCGCTGGCCGATCTGGCCAATGTCACGGTCATGCCGACATCCGGCCTGATTGTTGACTTTGCCCGTCAGCACGGGGTTGGTGTGCTGGTGCGCGGAGTGCGCGGGGTCGGCGATTTCGAATACGAGCGGCAAATGGCGGACATGAACCGCCACCTCGCCCCCGACGTGGATACGGTGCTGCTCGCACCGGCCCCGGAGTTCGCCTACATCTCGTCCACGCTGGTGCGCGAAATCGCGTTCCTGGACGGCGACATCAGCGGTTTGGTGCCGCCGGCAGTGGCGGATTATTTGCAGCAGCGCCACGGCTGATCCGGCGAGCTGCCCGCCCGGTGCCGCCTCAGAGTAGCTTCGAACCCGGTGGCACCGGCTGATCCGGTGCGATGAGCACCACTCGCCCCTGCTGGTCGTGAAAACCAGTCACCAGGCATTCGGATTGGATCGGGCCGATCTGCTTTCTGGGGAAATTGACCACGGCCACCACCTGGCGGCCGAGCAGGTCCTGCGGCTGGTAATGCTCGGTGATTTGTGCGCTGGATTTGCGCACGCCGATCTCGGGGCCGAAATCCACGTGCAGGATATAGGCCGGCTTGCGCGCTTCTGGAAACGGCTGTGCGTCGACCACGGTGCCGACGCGCAGCTCGACCTTCGCGAAATCAGCCCATTCGATCTGCTCCATGCCGAAGCCTGTCAGCGCTTCATGGCCTCGAAGAACTGGGCATTGGTCTTGGTCTGCTTCATGCGATCGATGAGCAGCTCCATGGCCGCGAGATCGTCCATGCCGTGCAACAGCTTGCGCAGCACCCACATGCGTTGCAACTCGTCCGGCTCGACCAGTTTCTCCTCGCGACGGGTGCCGGAGCGATTGACGTGGATGGCCGGGTAAATGCGCTTTTCGGCAATGCGGCGATCGAGATGCACTTCCATGTTGCCAGTGCCCTTGAACTCCTCGTAGATGACTTCGTCCATCTTCGAGCCGGTCTCGATCAGCGCGGTGGCGAGTATGGTCAGGCTACCGCCCTCCTCGACATTGCGCGCGGCGCCGAAGAAGCGCTTGGGTTTTTGCAGGGCATTGGCGTCGACACCGCCGGTCAGCACCTTGCCCGAGGATGGTGCGACCGTGTTGTAGGCACGCGCCAGGCGGGTAATCGAATCGAGCAGGATCACCACGTCCTTCTTGTGCTCGACCAGGCGCTTGGCCTTCTCGATCGCCATGTCAGCCACCTGCACGTGGCGTGCCGCCGGCTCGTCGAAGGTGGAGGAGATCACCTCGCCACGCACCGAGCGCTCCATTTCCGTGACTTCCTCGGGGCGCTCGTCGATGAGCAGCACGAGCAGGTGGCACTCCGGATAATTCTGCGCGATCGACTGGGCGATGTTCTGCAGGATCATGGTCTTGCCGGCCTTGGGCGGCGACACGATCAAGCCGCGCTGGCCCTTGCCGAACGGCGCCACCAAGTCGATCGTGCGCGCCGTCAGGTCTTCGGTCGAACCATTGCCGAGCTCCATCACCAGGCGCTCGGTCGGAAACAGCGGCGTCAGGTTCTCGAACAGCACCTTGTTGCGCGATTTCTCCGGCGGATCCTCGTTGATGGTGTCCACCTTGAGCAAGGCGAAATAGCGCTCCGAATCCTTCGGCGGGCGAATGCGCCCACTGATGGTGTCGCCGGTGCGCAGCGCAAAGCGCCGGATCTGGCTCGGCGATACGTAAATATCGTCGGGCCCGGCGATGTAGGAGGCCTGGCCGGAGCGCAGGAAGCCAAAACCATCCGACAGGATCTCCAGCACGCCATCGCCGAAGATGCGCTCGCCGCTGCCGGCATGCGCCTTGAGCATGGCGAAGATCAAATCCTGTTTGCGCATGCGGGAGATGTTGTCCATCCCCATTTCCTGCGCCATTTCCATGAGTTCGGCCGCTGTCTTCAGCTTGAGTTCGGACAAGTCCATGATCGGCCCATCTTCAGAGGCAGGGCCGGCATAAGCCTCGAACTCTTCCACCCCGATATCTTCATTGGGCGGATTGTTCGCGCCTTTGTTGCTGCGACCACCGCGATTGTTGTTGCGCTGGCGATTGCCGCCGCCCTTGCGCCGGCGATGGTTGTTGCGGCGGTTGTTGCCGCCGCCATGGTTACGATCGTTTCTTGCGTTGCTCTCTTGCTGACCGCGACGGTCGTCGACTATTTCTTCAGACACGGGTTCTACTGCTTGCGTGGAGCGCTCGGGGCGCGTGATTAACATGGACCTGGTGAAAGGGCGGGGCCAGGACCTCGGGAACGGCCGCCGGCGCAACCAGCGGCCGTGGGGTTTCAAATGTGTTGTTCTATGAACTGGCTCAACTGGCCCTTGGATACCGCCCCCACCTGGGTGCCGGCAACCTCGCCATCCTTGAACAGCATGAGCGTGGGAATGCCACGAATGCCGTATTTCGGCGGTGTGTTCGGATTGTCGTCGATGTTCATCTTGGCCACCCGAATCTTGCCCTTGTATTCGTCGGCCAATTCCTCGACCACCGGTGCAATCATCTTGCACGGGCCGCACCATTCGGCCCAGTAGTCAACCAAAACCGGCTCGGCGGCGCCCAGCACGTCTTCATCGAAGCTGGCATCGCTGACTTCTACGATATTGTCACTCATGGATTCCTCTGTTTTGAGCTGGAAAAATACTGAAAGCGTTACACGCGGCTGTGTTGCCACTGTAGCTATAATGGAAATTAAGGGCGCGGGCAGTGGAAAACAACCGGATCACGCCAGCGCCGTGTGCAATCGTCATGCAACCCGGCAGCGGACAAACTGTTATAGTGCGGGGCTGTCAGGTAACCACCGCTTGGGGCAATCCGTTTGAATGGTACACGGCTCTGCATAGCGGCCGTTTTGCTTATTGGATAATATCCGTCAGCTTTTTGCAACCCCGAAGCACTCACAACCTTGCCAACAACGCCCGGCAGCACCGGCCGCGTCCCTCTGTTCACACCTTGCGAAACTGCTAAATGAAATACAACCCGCCCGCCAATATCCCCGATCCCACCACCAGCACGCTACTGACCGACACCCGCCTGGACAGCCTGGAGATTGCCGAATCGCTGCTGGAAGGCCTGTCCGATCAAGGCATTAGCCATGCCACGCCGATTCAGGCGGCGACCCTGCCGCTGGCCTTGGCCGGCCAAGACATCGCCGGCCAGGCGCATACCGGCACCGGCAAGACGCTCGCCTTCCTGCTGGCCATCATGCAGCGACTGCTGACCCAGCCCGCCACCCCAGCCGCGAATGCACCGCCCGCCGCGAGCCAGCCGCGCGCGCTGATTGTCGCGCCCACGCGCGAGCTTGCGGACCAGATCTACAAGGATGCCTACAAGCTGGGCGCGCATAGCGGCCTGCAGGCCGTGGTCTGCTACGGCGGCACCGGCTACACCAGCCAGCAGCAGGCGATCGCCAACGGCGTCGATATTCTGATCGGCACCCCCGGGCGCCTGATCGATTATTACAAGCAGAAGATCTACACCCTCAAGGCGATCGAAATCGCGGTGCTGGACGAGGCCGATCGCATGTTCGATCTCGGCTTCATCAGCGACATCCGCTACATGTTCCGTCAGATGCCGGCCCCGCAGCAGCGCCAGAACATGTTGTTCTCGGCCACCTTGTCGCACCGCGTGCTGGAGCTGGCCTACGAGCACATGAACAGCCCGCAGCTCATTCGCACCGACAGCGATACGGTCGACATGGAAGCCATCGACCAGCAGCTGTATCACGTCAGTGTCGAGGACAAGCCGGCGCTGCTGGCCGGACTGCTGCGCCGGATCGAGCCCGAGCGCGCGCTCATCTTCATCAACACCAAGCGCACGGCCGACCAGGTCAGTCGCATTCTGAACGCGAACGGCTTCAACGCCGCCATCCTCTCTGGCGACGTGGCGCAGAACAAGCGTCTGCGCCTGCTGGAGAGCTTCAAGGCCGGCGAGCTGCCGATCCTGGTGGCCACCGATGTGGCTGCCCGTGGCCTGCATATTCCCGATGTCAGCCACGTGTTCAACTACGACCTGCCGGAAGACCCGCAGGATTACGTGCATCGCATCGGACGCACGGCCCGCGCCGGCAACACCGGCACTGCGATCTCGCTGGCCTGCGAGACCTACGTGCTCGCCCTGCCCGACATCGAGGCCTACATCGACGAGAAGATCGCCGCCGCCGTGCCGGTGGCCGCGGACTTTGCCGACGATCTGAAGATGCCGCCGCCGCGCCGGCGCAAGCGCGGCGGGCGCAAACCGCGCGGGCGCCGGCGTAAAGCCGCAGGACGGCGCCGCGGCAAACGCTCGTGATAATCAGCGGCGGGTGCAGCAATCATGCTCGGACATGCAAATGCAAATAGGTCCGCAGCAGCCAGGGCTGCAAATCCTGCAACGCCTGGCGCCGCTCTATGTTGTCCTTGTGCAATAATTGGCACACGCTGCGGAAAGCCTGTGCGCCCGTCCCTGCCACCGCAGCCACATCTTCCGGCAGAGCATGCTGGAGTTCTGGCTCCAGCAGCAGCAGATAGGCCGGAAACAGATTGACCCCCGGCTGAGGGTCTACGTCGAGCACCTGAAAGGCAACCCAGGCCGTGCGCAAGCGCGCCGCGCTTGCGGGCAGCTCATCCAGCATGGCTGCAGCGGTTGCCGCAAACTGCCAGCACAGCCTGCAATAAACCGCCATTGCAGCCCGGTGCTTGCCGCCGCCCGTATATGCTGATGCCAGCCGCGCAAGCAGTATCGCCTGGCCCTCATAACCCGGCACGCTTTCAACCTGTGCCGCAGCTTGTGCCCAATCCCCTGCCTGCAGGCAAGCATAACTTCCGTGCAGCCGCGGAGCATCTGGATCAAATGCAGTTTCGCGCAAGGCAGTAGCCAACCGCCGCCACCAGGGCGCCAGCAAATCAGCCGCGCGGGTTCCCAACAGCAGCTCTGCAGCTGGCGTCAGCGTCCGCTCCAGATATGCCAGCTCCGTGGCAGCCTGGCTCGGCAGAAGCCCTGTATCCAAGGCAGGCAAAGCATCCAGCAATTGGCGCGCCGGTGGCCGCAGACGATGCTGCGGGGCTTGGGCGACCAGATCGGCAAAAGCGGATCCGGCGGCATCCGCATCCTGCGCGCACAGGGCCGCACGCAATTCCCGCAGCGCGATCGCTGGCCCGCTGTCGAGAAACAAATCCAATTGACTGCCTGCAGCAGCCGCGGAGGCCCGCACGTAGCGGGTTGCGAGCAATGCTGCGCACTCGTCGGTGTCGCTGGCGCAAAAACGCAGCTGCCGACCGGTTTGCTTGCCCATGCCGTAGCAGATTTGCTGTTCGGGCTCCAGACCGAGCTCTTGTGCCCAGCTCGCAGCGATGCGCAAGATACGAACTACGGGCTGCGCTGCAGTCAGGGTGGCGGGCAAATACGCCATGTCACCACAACGCCAGGCGGCATGATCAGCCTGTTCCAACAAGCCCAAAAGGAGCAGCAATTGCAATGGAACATAGGCATCGTGCTCTGTCAGCACTGCATCGACCGCGCTTTGCACATCCTCCGGGCGCAGACGCTCCGCAATTGCAGCCGGCCGAGTCACACCTGCATGCCTGTCGTCAGCGCAACAGGCGCGGACCGGTGCGCCCGGCGCCGGTGGCGTGGTGAATCATGAGCTGGCGGATCGGGGCGAAGCCGGCGGCCGCATCAATGGCGCGCCCGCGCAGGCGCGCAACCAGCGGACTGCGGCTGCCGAAAGTGCGCTTGAGCACATCGGTGGCGCCCAGCATGAGCAGGTTGTCGGCCATGCGCGCGCGTTGATAGCGCTTGAGATAAGTGAGCTCGCCGGCATCATGGCCGGCTGCGCGGCCAGCCTCCAGCGCCGCGACCAGCTCGGCCACGTCCAGCAGGCCCAGGTTCACGCCTTGCCCGGCCATCGGATGCACCACGTGCGCGGCGTCGCCGGCGAGCGCAATCCGGGGCAGGCAATAGCGTTCGGCATGCAGCAGGCGCAGCGGATACTGGGCGCGGCTCTCGATTGCCAGCACCTGGCCCAGGGCGCTGTCGCTGGCCGCGGTCAAACGCGCGCAGAACGCGGCCTCGTCGAGTTTGGCCAGTTCATCGGCGAGCGCATCATCGGCATGCCAGGCCAGCGAGCAGCGGCCATCCCCCAGCGGCAGGAACGCCACCGGGCCGGTTTGCGTATAGCGCTGCCAGGCAATGTTGCGGTGATGATATTCGGTGGTGATCTGGCCCACGGTGCAGCGCTGGCGATAGGGCCAGCCGGTGGTGGCAATGCCCGCCGCCTGGCGCACGAAGGAATTGCCGCCCTCCGCACCGACCACCAGCGCGGCCGTGATTGCGCGCCCGTCTTCGAGCGCAAGCGTCGCCGCCTGCGTGTCCACATGCAGGTTGGCGAGCTTGGCCGGGCAATACACATCGACCCCTTGCAAATGCCGCCAGGCGCTGGCCACCAGCAGCCCGTTGTCGACGATGTGGCCCAGCTCGGGAATGCCGATCTCAGTGTGCTCCAGCAGCAATTCGGCCGGCGAATCCTCGTCCCACACCAGCATGCCGGTAAACGGGCAGGCGCGGCGCTCGGCAATGTAATCCCACAAATCCAGCTGCAGCAGCATGCGCATGGGCGCCGGTGCAATGGCCGATTGGCGTAGGTCATAGGGCGCGTCGAGATCGAATTCCGGCGGCCGCCGCAGCTCGACCAGCGCCACCGAAAACTGCGCCCGGGACAAGGCCACCGCCAGCACCGCGCCCACCATGCCGCCGCCGACGATGGCCACATCGTAGCGCGGTGCCCGACTCGTCATTGCTGCACCTGGCGCCGGCCCGAAAACTGCGGCACGATGGCCATGCCCATGCTGCGCCGTGCCATGTCGTCGCGCAGCGCCGGCAGCAGCGACAGGCCGACCAGCCCGGCCGCGCGCGCCACGTTCAGGCCCGGGATGCGATTGGAAAACAGGCGCACGATGGCATCCGTGAAATTGGCCACCCGATGCTGATCCGGACGGCGCGCCTGAGCCCAGGCAGCCAGCAGCTCGGGCGCCCCGGGATCAAAGCCCTTGTGCGCGACGCGCACGCGCAGCATGGCGGCCAGCACCAGCGCGTCGCGAATGGACAGGTTGAAGCCCTGCGCCGCGGCCGGATGCAGGGCATGGCCCGCATTGCCCATCAACAGCGCCCGCTTGCCGGCCGCCGTGTGCGCCAACACCCGCTGCAGCGGGAAAGTGCCGCGCGGCCCGGCCAGCTGCAGCCGGCCGAGCCGGTGGCCGAAGGCCTGCTGCAGACGCCGGTTGAACTCATTCTCACTGGCCGCGCAGACGGCTTCGGCCTGGGCCGTGGGTAGGGTCCAGACCGCGGCACAGCTGTCGTGGCTGCGCGGCAGGATCGCCACCGGCCCGTCCGGCGTGAAGCGCTCGTAGGCCACATTATCGTGCGCATATTCCGTGCGCAGCGTAGTGACGAGCGCACTTTGCGCGTAGTCATCGATGCGCGCGCCAATGCCGAGCGCCTGACGCACGCTGGAGTTGGCACCGTCGGCGCCGACCACGAGCCGGGTGGAGATGCGACGGCTGCCGCCATCGCTTTCGAGTTGCAGGTGCACGCACTGGCCAGCGTGTTCCAGCGCGACGAAGCGCGCCGGCGCGATCACCGTCACATGCTGGAATTGCGCCAGGCGCGCGCGCAGCGCCGCCACCATGGCGGTGTGGGAGAGCACGTAGCCGAGCGCCGGCAAGTCGTAATCCGCGGCCTGCACGCGCACCACGCCGAAATGCCCGCGCTGCGACACATGCAGGCGCTCGATGGCGGCGCCGCCTGGCGCCATGGCCGCCCACAGGCCGAGCTGCTCGAACATGACCCGGGTGCCCCAGGCGATGGCGGTGGTGCGTGCCTGCATGGCGGCATCGGGTTCGGCATCGAAGGCAACCGCTTCGACCAAGGCCACCGACAGGCCGGTATCGGCCACGGCACAGGCGAGCGAAGCGCCGGCGAGGCCGCCGCCGACCACGGCAAGGTCGAAGTCGGGCTGCTGGCTGGTCAAGCGCGGCCCTCCCGCATCAAGGCTTCGATCGCTCCTGGATCCTTCGGCACCGCGGCGGTCAGCACTTCGGGCGCGCCCTCGGTAATGCAGACATCGTCCTCGACGCGAATGCCGATGCCCCGGTATTGGGCAGGAGCCGCGCTGTCGCGGGCAATGTACAGGCCCGGCTCGATGGTCAGCGTCATGCCCGGCTCGAGCGGGCGCCACTCGCCATCGATCATGTAATCGCCGACATCGTGCACGTCCATACCCAGCCAGTGGCTGGTGCCGTGCATGTAATAGGCGCGATAGCTTTCCTGCTCGATGGCCGCGTCCACGCTGCCCTCCAGCAGGCCGAGTTCGATCAGCCCGGTTACCAGCACGCGCAATGCCGCCTGGTGCGGCGCGTTGGCGGCGGCGCCGGCCACGGCGGCCTCGATGCCAGCGCGATTGGCGGCCAGCACGATGTCGTAGAGCGCCTGCTGCGGTGCGGAAAAGCGGCCGTTGACCGGAAACGTGCGGGTAATGTCGCCGGCATAGCCGCGATATTCGGCGCCGGCGTCGATCAACACCAGGTCGCCGTCGGCCAGCGGCGCTTCGTTTTCGATGTAATGCAGGGTGCAGGCGTTGTCACCGCCACCGACAATGGTCGGGTAGGCCCAGGTCATGCCGTCGCACTCGAACTCGTACTGCAGCACGGCGGCGAGTTGGTATTCCATCAGGCCCGGGCGCGCCGCGCGCATGGCCGCACAATGGGCGCGCGCCGAAGTGGCGGCGGCCACGCGCATCAGCGCCAGCTCTTGCGGGTCCTTGCGCAGGCGCCATTCGTGCAACAAATCGTCCAGCGCCACCAGGGTGTCTGGCAACTGGCCACCGCCGTGCTGGCGCGATTGGCGCGGCAACTGCTCCAGCCTGGTGAACAACTGCCGGCGAAACTCCGGCTGCGCCCGCAGCGGCACATACAGCCGCTCGCGCCCGGCCAACAGGCCCGGCAAGCGGGTGTCGAATTCGTCGATCGGATAAGCCGCGTCGGCGCCGAACTGCTCGCGTGCGCCCTCGGTGCCGGCCCGGCGGCCGATCCAGGTTTCCTGGGCCGGGTCGCGCTCGCGACAGAACAGGATGTAGTCACCCTCAGTGTGGCCAGGCGCAAGCACCGCGATTGCCTGCGGCTCGGTGAAACCGGTGAGATAGCGAAAATCGCTGTCGGCGCGATAAGGGTATTCGACATCGTTGTTGCGCAGCCGCGCGGGGCTGGCCGCCAGCAGCGCAATGCCGTCGCTGCCGATCTCCGCCGCCAGCGCCCGGCGGCGCGCGGCATGCTCGGGCTGGTGATCGCGCTGCGCGAGCGGCGCCCGCGCGTTGTCTGTTGGCGTGTCCATTAATGCAGCGACTCGCGCCGTTCCGGGCCGTTGCGCGCGGGGCGCAGCTCCAGGAAGATCATTTGCACGCCGACGCGCACGTATTCCACCAACTCGGCATAATCCGCCTCGGCGGACTCCGCGTCGCTGTCCTCTGCGGTCAGACCGACGCGCGCGAGTTGGGACAGATCATGCACCACTTCGCGCACCTCCGGCGACAGCTGCTCCAGATCCAGCTCATCCACATTGCCCTGCTCGCTGCCGAGACCATAGAGAAATCCGGAACACCAGCCCGCCAGCGCCTGCACGCGCGTGGCCAGCGTCACTTCGTCGTCCGGCAGCAATGGGGTAAAGCTGAGATCGGGGTCGAACAGCCCTTCCAGCGTCATCTCGCGCAGGGCGGCCATGGCCTGGCGCAGCGCGTCATTGGGCTCGTCATCCAGCGCTGCGGCCGCATCGGCGGCATCATTCATGCACAGCAACCCGGTCAGCGTGCCATGCACGTCGGCCGGGTTCTGCAGGGCGCCGGCGTTGTCGAGGCCGTGCCGCAGGGCTGCAAATACGGTGCTCTGGGTCATGTTTACGGGGCAAGAAAAAGTTCTGCCAGCATGGTAACAAAGCCTGGCCGAACCCGCCTCCTCGTTTCAACCGTGGGCGCCGGCCGCGCAAGGCGGCTTTTGCACGGCCGCCGCGATCACGCCATCAGGTCGGTGCCATCCTGCCCGTGCCAAACCTGGGTGGGCACGACCCAGTGGCCATCAGGGGGCACGCGCCGCCCCGTGATCTGGTCGATTTGCAGCCGCACCAGGCACGGATATTGGCAATCGGTCAAGGTCTCGGGCAGCCCGTCGAACGCGCTGTCGTCGTCGAGTTTCTCCAGCCGACCACGCACCATGACGCTCCACGCCGAGCGCTGCTTCTCGCCCACCCGGTCGAGCTGAAATGTCGCGTGCTGGCCCTGCTCTGCGGCAGCCTGGATGGCACCCGGGCCAGTGCGAAAAACGATGCCGTTATCACGCAGTGCATAATGGATTGGCAATACTTCAGGGCTGGATTCGGCACAAAGCGCGAGCCGGCCGATGTCATGCATGCCCAACAGCTGTTCACAGGCCAAGCGGTTGATTTCGATCATGCGCCCATGCACGTTGCTTTCCGTCATCGTCGCCTCTCCTGATATGTTTGCAGGCTCTATTCTCGAGCATGCAAATGCAGGCGACCATTCGGGTTAGCACGTATCCGGCATCGGGTTTGATCGCGCCCATGGTTGTGCTGGCCAAGCCGATGATTTCAGATGCGCCTGCACCCCATGCAGACGATGCCGGCAAATGCAAATATAATGGAACCATTCCAGTTCGCATGCTCAGACAAGGCCTGCAGTCATGACTCAACCATTGCAATGGCGCGACATGCTGGCGGAACTGATTGCCGCCAATACCATCAGCAGCGCCGATCCGGCGCTGGATCGCGGCAACCGCACGGCTGCCGAACAGCTGGCCGAGCGGCTGCGGGATTGCGGCTTCGAATGCGCCATCCAGCCATTGCCGAACCGCGCCGACAAGGTCAACTTGACGGCGCGCATCGGCGGCAGCGCTGCAGCTGCGAGCGAGCAGGGGCTGGTGTTTGCCGGGCATCTCGACACCGTGCCGCATGATGCAGAGGGCTGGTCGTCCGATCCGTTCGAGCTGGTCGAGCGCGATGAGCGGCTGTACGGCCTTGGTGTCGCCGACATGAAGGGCTTTCTCGCGCTTGCGGCCGGGGTTGCCGGCGAATATGCCGGGCGCCGGCTGGCCGCGCCCCTGACCCTGCTCATAAGCTGCGACGAGGAATGCGGCATGGATGGCGCGCGTGCCCTGCGCGATGGCGGCGGCCTGGCGCCCGGACGCCACTGCATCATTGGCGAGCCCACCGGGCTGGTGCCGATCCGCCGCCACAAGGGTATTTTCATGGACCGCATCGTGGTGCATGGGGCCGCCGGCCATTCCAGCAATCCGGCGCTGGGTGCCAATGCCATCGATGCCATGCATCTTGCCGTCGCCGCGTTGCGCGAGCTGCGCGCCGAACTCAGGGCCGGCAGCCTGGAGGCGGATTTCCCGGTGCCGCATGCCACGCTCAACCTGGGCGCGATCCATGGCGGCGACAACGCCAACCGCATCCCGGCCAGCTGCACGCTCGATCTCGACCTGCGCTT
>DATGUT010000087.1:0-5692 GCA_035301185.1 Salinisphaeraceae bacterium | reverse complement strand
TTGTACATGGCTGTGGTTTCGATGCCGAGCCGGCGCAGATACTGCTGGCCGATGCGCACGCCGAGTTCCAGTGCCGTGAAATGGGCGGAGAACAGGATGATGCCCTTGCCACGTGTCGCCGCCTGCTGCAGATGCTCGAAGCCTTCGATGCTCGCCAGCCGCCGGATCGTGGCATCGTCGCCCCACCAGCATAACGCCGTTTCCGCTGCCGCCATGCCGATGGAGCGAAAATGATCGCGCACCAGCAGTTGCTGCTGGCGTTTGCTCAATTCCGGAAAGCAGAGCCGGATGTTGATCTGCGCGATGCGCCGGTGCCTGCCCAGCACTACGCGCGCGAGGTCGCCCAGCCGCCGGCCGATGGCCAACTGCAGGCGCCACGGCAGTTTGCCGAGCAGCCAGCCCAGACCCACGGCCAGCCAGCTGGGCCAGTAGCGCGGCGATTTCAGCGATGCAGGTTCGGACATGGGCAATAGTAGCGCGAAGGCGTCGTGTTACAGGGCGGCTAGGCTACACTATGTGCTGTATTATTTCCTTTTGTCCGCGTATATAGGGCGTTCATGCTTGCAATTCCCACTTTCGATGACGCGCGGGTCGTGGTGGCCGGCGACGTCATGCTGGATCGCTATTGGCACGGCGACACCCAGCGCATTTCGCCGGAGGCGCCGGTGCCCGTGGTGCGCATCGGCAACGAGGAACAGCGTCTGGGCGGTGCCGCCAACGTAGCTTTGAACCTGGCGCGGCTCGGTGTGCACACCACGTTGATCGGGGTGGTCGGCGACGACGAAGCCGCAGCCGCCGTGCGCCGCCTGTTGGCCGAGGCCGGCATCATGGCGCGGCTGCTGGTCAGCAAGACGCATCCCACCATCGACAAGCTGCGCGTGCTCAGCCGTCACCAGCAGCTGATTCGCCTCGATGCGGAACGCTCGTTCGCTGCTGCCGACTCGTTTGACGATGCGGCCATGCTGGACACTTTTGTCGCGGCGCTGGCACAGGCCGATGCGGTGATTTTTTCCGATTACGGCAAAGGCAGCCTGGCGCAGATGCAGCCGCTGATCGAGCATGCCCGGGCGGCCGCGGTGCCGGTGCTGGTCGATCCCAAGGGCGACGACTGGACGCGCTACACGGGCGCCACCCTGCTGACGCCAAATCTGAGTGAGTTCGAACTGCTTGCCGGCACCAGTGCCGATGAGCAGGCGTTGGCGCAGGCGGCCCAGGCACTGCGCCGGCAGCTGGATCTGCAGGCGCTGCTGGTGACCCGCAGTGACAAGGGCATGAGCCTGTTCTCTGCCGCCGGCCATCTGCACCTGCCGACACTTGCCCAGGAAGTATTCGATGTCACCGGCGCGGGTGATACGGTCATCGCCCTGCTTGCGGCGGGGCTGGCCGTTGGCCAGGATCTGGCCGACGCCGCGGCACTGGCCAATCTGGCGGCTGGCGTGGTGGTGGCCAAGCTGGGCACTGCTGCCGCGTCGCGCGCGGAGTTGTTGCAGGCGGCGCGCATGCATCACCGCAGCGAACACAACAACACCCGCGGCGTGGTGACGGAAGACCAGCTCACGCCGCTGCTGGAAGAGGCGCGGGTGCAGGGCGAGAAAGTCGTGCTCACGAACGGCTGCTTCGATTTGCTCCATCCCGGCCACGTCGCCTATCTCGAAGCCGCGCGTGCGCTGGGCGATCGATTGGTCGTGGCCGTGAACGACGACGCCTCGGTTGCCCGCCTCAAGGGCGCCGCGCGCCCGATCAACCCGCTCGCCCAGCGCATGCAAATGCTGGCCGCGCTGGCGGCGGTGGACTGGGTCGTGCCCTTTGCCGAGGACACACCGGCACGCCTGATCCGGGCGCTGCAGCCGGCCGTGCTGGTCAAGGGTGGCGACTACGCAATCAGCGACATCGCCGGCGCTGAAGACGTGCTGGCGCGTGGCGGCGAAGTGCGCGTACTTGATTACGTCGCCGGCTATTCCTCCACGGCCATGATCGAGCGGATTCTGCACAGCGCCCGGCGTGCAGATGCGTGAACGGCTTGCCCGCGCCGCATACCGGCTGCTGACCTGGCTGTTGTTGCCGGCGGCGTTCGCATATTTCTGGTGGCGCGGCCGCCGCGAGCCGGCTTATCGGCGGCGCTGGCGCGAGCGGCTGGGCTACGCAGAGCATCTGCCGAGCAATGCCATCTGGATTCATGCCGCCTCGGTGGGCGAAGTGGCGCTGGCGCGGCCTTTGGCCGAAGCACTGCTCGGTGCCGCGCCCAAGCGGCCGCTGGTCGTGACCACGTTTACCCCGACCGGCGCTGAGCGCGTGCAAACCCAGCTCGGCGATGCCGTCACCCACTGTTACCTGCCGCTTGATACCGATGCCGCCATTCGGCGCTTCCTGCGCCGCCTGCAGCCGCGCTGCGGCATCATCATCGAAACCGAGCTGTGGCCGAATCTGTTAAGCAATGCCGCGCGTGCCAATGTGCCGATGATCGTTGCCAACGCCAACATATCGGCACGTTCCGCCGCGCGTTATCGCCGGCCCTGGCTGGCGGCGCTCATGCGTCCGGCGCTGGCCGGGCTGGCTGCGATCGCCGCCGCCGCGCCGGTTTATGCGCGCCGCTTCGAGGAGTTGGGCGCGCCTGCAGAGCGCATTCATGTGATCGGCAACCTGAAATACGATCTTGCCCCGGCGCCGGAACTGGGTGCTGATGGCAAGGCCCTGCGCCGCCGCTGGCAGGCCGAGGCGCGCCCGGTGTGGGTTGCCGCCAGCACCCACGAAGGCGAGGAGGCCATCGTGCTGGCCGCGCACCGGCAGCTGCGCGCACAAGGGCACAACGCGCTGCTGATCCTCGCGCCGCGGCACCCGCAGCGCTTCGCCAGTGTGCGTGAGCTGCTGCAGCAGGGCGGCTGGCAATTCGCCGCCCGTTCCGAACAACAGCCGGTGCACGCGGACACGGCCGTCGTGCTCGGCGACACGCTTGGCGACGTGCCCTTGTTCTACGCGCTTGCCGACGTGGCCTTTGTCGGCGGCAGCCTGGTGCCGGGCATTGGCGGGCACAATATGCTCGAAGCCGCTGCGCTGGCGCGCCCGATCCTGGTCGGCCCGCACACCGAGGAATGGCAGGACGTTACTGCCACGCTGGCCGACGCCGGCGCCCTGCGCGTCGCGGATGACGCCACGGCACTGGCGCAACACCTGCAAGACTGGTGCGCGGACCTTGCCGCCGCAGAACGTGCCGGCGAAGCCGCACAGGCCTGCGTCACAGCCGAGCGCGGTGCGCTGGCGCGCCTGCTGGCGCTGCTCGAACCATTCGTCTGAATCCAGCCGGTCAATACGTTACGCTGACGGTAATGGTGTCGCTGTAGGTGCCGGCGCTGGGTGTGGTCTGCAACGGCACGCGCCCATAGATGCTGGTGTGCTGGTCGTTGCCGGTGCCGACACCGTGTTCGGTATCGACGCCGATGTTGTTGCCCCAGCGCTGATTGCGGCCAGGGTCGAGATACAACTCGTATTCGATGTATTCGTTTTGCCCGCCATGCATGCGCCGCGTCGTGCCGAGGGCGTGCAGGCCGTTGTCCAGGCCAATGTCGTAGGCGGTGCCGTTGATGCAGTTGACGGTAACAGTGGTGGCGGCATCGTGCGTCATGCTGTCCAGCAGGCCGGCGTTGCCGAAGTCCAGATCGTCGGCACGCACGGTGCAGGCCTTTTGCACCGTGGCACGAACTGTAAAGGGAAAACTGCCGTTGTTCTCGCTGCCGCAGGATGACGACGGGAAACCGGTCCCGAAGATTGTCTCTGTATAGTTGAAGGAAATCATGGCCTCTGCGCCGCTGAACAGGCTGTGGTAGTTGCCAGCAGCAACGCCGGGCTGGTTGCCGGGAATTTTGCCATAAAGAGTAGCCGAACCTGACTTGGGTCTGGGATTCCAGAACCAGGCTACAGGTAGTGAAAAAGCCTCTTCCAAGGGTTGCGTTGTAGCCGAAGCATGCACGGAGCCCCACGCTTGGCTGCCGCTTGCATCCTTATATAGCTGAAACTGAAGTGGGCTATTGCTGCCGCTGATCTGGCGCGGGCGCGTCTGCCCAGAACCGTTGCTGCCCGCGCCGATACTGAAGCAGATTCTGATGTTGGCGCCAAAGACTGGGCTGTCATTCGTACAACTCCAATTCAAAGTGGCCGTCGCCGCAGTATCCCCCGACAAGGGATCAACCGCACCAAAGTTCAGATCAGTCATGCTCGCTTCGCAAGTGACGGCTGCCTGTGCACTGCCTGGTGTCAGCGCAAGCAGCAGTATCGAAAGCGACAGCAAGACAAGACCAGAAATGTTCCTGCGCACAGTCATGTTTCAGCCTCCGGCTGGCAGGTGAAGGGGCCGATTTGCGGCACGATTTCGCCGCTGCCCGCGAAGTCGAACGCTACTCGGCAGGGGCCGGCATCGGTGTGCACCGTCAGCAGATTATGGTCCTGCAGCGCGTCCAGATAGACGATGCCGTCGTAGCCGACCACGGCGCTGCTGCGCGCGCCCGGGCCGGCCGTTTGCACACGACTGCCCACCGGCAGGGGCGCGCCGGTCTCATCCACCAGCACGATGCTGGCCGCGCGGATTTCGCGAATACCGAATTCGACCAGCGTGCCGGCGCTGTCGCGCGGTGTGGCAAACGTGCTGACCCGATCGATGCGCACATTGGCCGGCAGATCCATGGGATCTATGGCCAGCTTGTTCTGCTGCCAGGCGTTGAGCCGCGACACCAGCAGCATGCCGGCGGCATTGGTGTGGCCGATGACGCGATTTTCCAGCTTCACCGGCACACCCGCGATACCATCGGTGGAGACCACTGCGAATGCGTTGTCCACCCGCCGTGCGGCAAAGGTATGGTCGCCCATGCGCACCAGCGAGCCGCTGAGATTGCCGTAGACCAGGCTGTTGTGGTTGTGTCGGCGCACGCCGCCGCGCAGCTCGCCATAGCGCCCGAGGTAGCCGGCCTCTGCCATGCCGCCGCTGTTGTGCCGGCCGGTCTGGGCCTGCGCCCGCCAACCAAAGCCGCCGTCGCCGGGTATCGGTTGCGATGCGTTGACGCTGAAGCGGGTCCGATCGTGGCTGCGCTGCACCGAGCTGCCGACATGGAGCCCGCGATCCAGGCTCATAGAGATGCCGAAGAAGACGCTGCGATCACTATGTCGATCGAGATTCTGGTTGAGGCTGAGGCTCAGCGACAGCGGGCCGAATGCGCGCGACCAGAAAGCGTTGGCGTAGCGTGAATCGTCGTGTCCTGGATAGCGCAGGCGCAGGTAGCTGAGGCTGAAGCTGCCGGCCAGCTCGCTGCTGATGCCGACCAGGGCCCGCTCGCTGACGCGCGGCGGCAGGCTGCCATAACGCGCGGCGACATCGCGCCACTCGTCTTTTGTGCGGGTGCTGTCGAGCGCGAAGTTGAAGCGGCCGCGGCGCCAGTTGTAGCCGATGTTGCCCAGCGCACCGCTGCCGGCGCGATTGCTGCTGTAGGCAGCGCTGCCATGAAGCACGCCGGCGCGGCCCAGACGCAGCGCCGCCCCAGCGCCGGCAGCGGCCAAACCAACGATCGCTTCGCCATGCGCCTGCACAGTCAGGCTGTCGCTGAGGCCATAGCGCCAGCTGCCGCTGACAGCGGGATCGGCAGCGTAATCGAACGAGCTGAGGCCATAGTTGCGGCGCACCACACCCAGCGATGCCGACCAGTCGGCC
>DATGUT010000086.1:0-9646 GCA_035301185.1 Salinisphaeraceae bacterium | reverse complement strand
CGCGTCGCTGCAAGGCGCTGCTGTGCATTCTGCCGGTCGCACTCGTGCTGTCCATTATTCTTGCCGTCGCGCAGGGTGCGGTGCGCATCGATGCCTGGACCGCGTGGAAAATCACCCTGGCGCAGCTGCCGCTGCTGGAGCATTGGCTCACTCCGGACTGGAGCACGGCGCACTACAACATCGTCTGGGCCATCCGGCTGCCGCGAGTGCTGCTCGGGGCGCTGGTCGGCGCCGGCCTGGCCCTGGCCGGCACCGGCATCCAGGCGCTGGTGCGCAACTCGCTGGCCGATCCTTACATCCTCGGCGTCTCCTCCGGCGCCGCGGTCGGCGCGACGCTGGTCATCCTGTTCGGCGCGTTCGGCGTGCTTGGCGCATACGCGCTGCCGCTGGCTGCGTTTCTCGGCGCGCTGGGCGCCATCGTGCTGGTCTTTGCCCTGGCCCAGGTGGCCGGGCGCATTGCCACCACGCGCCTGCTCTTGTCCGGCATCGCCCTGTCCCTGGTGCTGGGCGCAATCACCAACTTCATCGTCATTTCCGCGCCGGACAACGACCGCATCCACAACGCCCTGTTCTGGATGATGGGCAGCCTCACCGGCGCCGACTGGCAGCGCCTGCCCATTGCCGCCCTGGCCGTGGCCGCCGCCTTTCTATTTCTGCTGCTGCAGGCGCGCGCGCTCAACCTGCTGCTCATGGGCGAGGAAACCGCGGCCACGCTGGGCTTGAATCTGAATCTGCTGCGCAAGCTGCTGGTGGTGATCATCTCGCTGTTGACTGGTGTGCTGGTCGCCGTCAGCGGCGCAATCGGCTTCGTTGGTTTGATGATTCCGCACGTAGCGCGCCTGCTGGTCGGCCCCGATCACAAGAAGGTATTGCCGCTCAGCCTGCTGTTGGGCGCGCTGTTCATGATCTGGGCGGATGTCATCGCCCGACTCGCACTGGCGCCACAGGAAATACCGATTGGCGTGGTCACGGCGCTGGCCGGCGGGCCGTTTTTCATCTGGCTGTTGCGCCGCAACAGCTATTCGTTCGGCGGAGGCGGCTGATGCGCCTCGAGGCAAGCGAACTGGCGTTCAGCGCCCAGGGCCGGCGCATTATCGCCGGCATCGACCTGCATGCGGACAGCGGCGAAATCGTCGGCCTGGTCGGGCCCAACGGCAGTGGCAAATCCACGATCCTGAAAAACATCTGCCGCCTGCTTGCGCCCGAACATGGCGCCATCACGCTGGCCGGGCAGGATATTGCGGCCATGTCAGCCAAGCAGCTGGCGCGCCACCTGGCCGTGGTCAGCCAGGAGTCTGCAGCGCTGTTCGAGTTTTCCGTGCAGGACATCGTGCTCATGGGGCGGGCGCCGCACAAGCGCCTGCTCGAGGCCGACAGCGCGGCCGATGTGGCACGCGCCCAGGACGCCCTGCGTCAAGTGGGTCTGGCCGCGCACGGCCAGCGCAGCATCACCACCCTGTCCGGCGGCGAAAAGCAGCGCGTCATGCTGGCCCGGGCGCTGGTGCAGGATGCCCCGATACTGGTGCTGGACGAGCCGACCAATCATCTCGACATTCATTATCAGCTGCAGCTGATGGAGCTGATCCGCACTTTGCGCGTGAGCGTGATTACGGCATTGCACGACCTGAACCTGGCGGCCCGCTATTGCGATCGCATCTATGTGCTGCAGGACGGCAGCATTGCCGCCGCCGGCACGCCGGAAGAAGTGCTGACCCAGGCCACTCTGCGCCGGGTGTTTCGTGTCGATGCGGACATTCTGCGCCATCCGCGAACCGGCAAACTGCACATCGTCTATGTCGCCGGCGCGCCAGGCACGGCCAGCCTCCCCAGCCGCCTGGCACAAGCCGCCTCGGGCTGACACCATGCGCGTTTTCACATGGCGAATCTTGCTGCTGCTTTTTTCCGCAGTGCTGGTCGGCGCCAACAACACCAGCGCAGCGGCACAGGCAGCGGGCCAGGCGCCAGCACCGCCGAGCGCGCGGCAGACAAACTACAACAGCGTGACGATAAGCAACGCCGGGCGCACTCTGGTGTTCGACGAGCCGCCCGCGCGCGTCGTCACCCTGATGCAGCAGGATGCGGAACTGCTGCTCGCGCTCGGCCTCGGCGACCGGCTGGTCGGCTATGCGCTGGTCACGGCCGAGACACCGCCCACCTATGCCCGCCAGCTGCGCGACGTGCCCATCCTGGCGCAGCTGACGCCGTCCAAGGAGGCGATCCTGGCGGTGGAGCCGGATTTCATCATCGGCTCGCAGCGCAGCTTCCTCGACAACGCGGCCGGCACGCGCGCGCGCCTGGCTGCGCTCGGCATCCAGACGTATGTCACCAAGGCACGGCAGCCGGCCACGCTGGACAATCAGGTGTATTGGCAAATCCGCGACCTGGCGCGCATTTTCGGGGTCGAGCAGCGCGGCGAGCAGCTGATCCGCTCCATGCGGGCCCGCATCAGCGCCATTAGCGCGCGCGTCCGCGACATCGAGGAGCCGGTGAAGGTCTTTTACATGGTCGGCGGCCAGGGCGGCACCGTCCAGACCGCCGCCGGCGATTCGCTCGACAGCCGGCTGATCGAGCTGGCCGGCGGGCGCAACATCTTCGCCGAGCTGGACGGTTATCTCGCCCAGGTCAGCTGGGAGGCAATCATCGCCCGCAATCCCGATGTGATCGTGTTGTCGTACTGCTGCGGCGGGAGCCCGCAGGCATTGCGCAAGATTCTGGCCGACAAGCCTGCCCTGCAGGCCGTCACCGCCGTGCGCGAGCAACGTTATGTGGCCGTCGAGGTCGAACAGACCACCGGCTCCATGCGCATCCCCAGCGGGCTGGCCCGGCTCGCGCGGGGATTTTACCCAGAGCGCTTTGCCGGCGCCGAGGCGACACCGCCCTGAGTCCTGCCGCCATTCCACTCAGCGCCGCTGCCTGCCTCATTCCGAGTCAGGGCTGAATGCCACCTCCGTTCCGTTCGCGCCCAGCTGGCGTATATCCACCGGCCGGCCGCTGTCATCAAAACGGATGTAGCCGATGCCGGCGAGATTGACCAGGCGCTCGCCGCGCGAGGAGGGGTTGGGTTTGCGCGGCACGATGCGCATGCTGCGGCGCTTCGTCAGCCAGTTCAGTGGTGAATACGGCGCAAACAACCAGCGATTGAGCCGGTCGAACCAGTCCAGCAGCCGCGCGGGAAATTCGTTTTTGACACCACTGCTCGTGATTTGCCAGATGTGTGGCCGCGCTGCATTGCCGGAGCGCAGAGTCACGTCATAGGCAAACGAGTAATGCACATCCCCCGACAGCACAGTGAAATTCTCTGGCGTTTTGGAATGGTGGAAGATGTTGAGCAGCACATAAGCCGCACCTGAATGACCCATCCAGTTTTCGGCATCCACCATCAGGGGCTTGCCGATCCAGGTGAATGCCCGCTGGATGTTTTCGATCAGCTTGACGCCGAAAATCGGCGTGGCCGACACCAGTACAACCGAGTGCCGGTGGATCAAATCCTGCTGCATTTCGCTCAGCGCTTCCCAGTCCATCAGCCCTGAAGGGCGCACGGCCGCGCGTTCCGAACGCCAGCGCCGGGTGCGGGTATCCAGCACCACCAGCGCCGGCTCGGTGGGCAGCGTGTAGTGCCAGCGCTCAAAACGGAACAGCGTGTTGATCAGGTTGTCGTGCTGCTCTTCGCTGGGCGCAGCAAAAAAGGCTCTGGCCTGCGGCAACACGGTATCGCGAAATGCCTCCGGCGCATTGCCCCAACCCTGGCAGACGAAATAACCGATCAGTGCATTGCCGATGATGCGCCGGGAGAATGGGTGTTCGTAGGCAATGCTTTCCCATTCGGCGTTCAGGTTCCAGTCGTCGGTGATGTCATGGTCATCAAAAATCATGGCCGTGGGAACATGTGCCAGCAGCCGCCGCACCTTTGGCACACCCTGGGCAAACGTGCGAATCGTTGCCAATTCGCGATCGTACAGCGCACGATGCCTGGCGCTGAGCTGTGGCGCCGTCATGTCCACCAGCCGCCAGCAGGCATCGGACCAGACCAGCAGGTACATGGCCATTACCTCGGCCAATGTAATCAAATGATTGTGTGCACTGACCGCAGTGAATATCGGTTTGCGCGTGCCCCCGAAGAAGCGATCCCGCAGAGTCCTGTTTTGCTTGATGTGGGGCAGCAACTGCTCGCGCTGGTAGTAGTTGCGCGCATCGGCGAACAATGCCTCGTCATCTCCCACGACTGCACCGCGAATGGTTTCGCCGTGCAGCCCCAGTCGCTCGATCAGGGCATGGATGGCGCGCAGCATCGGGCCGGCCACATCATCGGCATAGATCTGGTCGCCGGACAGCATCAGCACGGTGGGCCATGCCTCGATCTGTGTGCGCTGTCCTGCCAGCCAGTCGTCGGCACGCACCATGCCATCAGGCGCCTCGTGGTGAGGCCGGCGGCAGGAACCATGCAGCAGGCTCGTGAGCTGCTTTCGAATCACAAAGCGCGGCCGCATCTCGCCAGGATAAGCCAGTGCCGCGGCAGTAGCGTGAGCCACTGGTTGCAACTCGTCATCGAACAGCAGCACTTCGTAGCCGATCGGCTGCTCTTCGGGCAGGCTGGGATAGGGGGTGCCCGCGCCCAAGGCGACATCGATGCAGTGCACAAACGCGCTTTGCCCGATTGCCAGCATGGTTGCTTCCGGGGTGGGTTCGATCACGATCTCGGCAGGCCCGGCAGTCGTGCCGGAATCGCGTGGATACAGTGCCAGTCCGGGACGCAGCGCCCGACTGGTCACCAGCCAGAGCACCAGTCGCTGCGGGCTGACCCGGCGCAGGATTGGCCCGGCTAGAATGGGCGGCAGACCAGTTTCGCCGCGGCTCGCGTGCGACATATGCGTTCCTTGCTGTGCAGATGATGTGCGCGCCCGCCCTTGCTCATACAGCCTGACTCTTGTTGCTGCCTGGCAAACACGGGATCCGGCCCGGCAGAGGATGGCGCTCGCAGTTGCGCTCGGCCGGAGGCATTGCGGCGCTCTTGCACAAAACCACCGAGGCTCAACATGCTGCGCGCTGAGCACGCGGCTGCATGCAACTTCTTCGCCGGATAATGGCTGCCTGATCATTGCATGCATCATGGGGCATCGGTAACGGCAGGCCCTTTCCGGCGAGCCACCATCGACATGATGGCGTTTTGCTCGTCTTCAAGGCCTGACGCCGAAGTCGACCAGATGCGCATGCCGGCAGGCAATTGTCTGCTCACCGCCCATGGCAACACGGTCAGGGAACTTGCGGCCCTTTATTGCCTCTAAAAATATTATCGAGACAATTTTTCTTCCATTCGTCGGTTACAAGAATATTTGCCCGAATAATGCGCCGTACAATAAGTCGATGGTTTGTTCACTCTTACTTTTTTCTACTGCTGCTATTCGGACATGGAGCATCCGCGGGCGCCGATCGCCTGGTCATGGCGCCGGCGAAACCAGCGGCCACGGCCGCCCAGGTATTCGCCGCGGCGCCACATTTTTCCGTCCTGCGCATATCACCCTGGCAAGACATCAAGGTTGAATATGGCAATACGCTGTCGGGCATCTTCAGCAGCGCCGGCCTGAACGCGGATCAATGGCGTGCCCTGCTCAAATTGGATGAGGCCGCGAAAGTATTGAAGCGGCTGCATCCCGGCGACAAGCTTCGTCTGCGCAAGGCGCCGGATGGCCGGCTGGCCGTGCTCCAGTTTGAGATCACGCCGCATAAAACGCTGGTCGTGCGCCGAACGCATAATGGCCTGGCAGCCAAGATCAAGCACAAGGCCGACATGGTGCGTCACATTCGCATCAGCGGCACAGTGCAAAAATCCCTTTCGGCAGCACTGCGCCATGCGGGTGCGCCCACCCGCGTTGCCGCCCAGCTGGTGCATGTTTTTGAGGGGCGAGAAAACCTGCCCCGCAGGATGCAGGCCGGCGATCGTTTCAGCCTCATTTACAAAGCCCAATATATCGGCGGCGAGCAAATCCACGTCGGGCCTGTCATTGCGGCCAGCCTCCATGCGCAGGGGCGAAGCTATCGTGCCTTTCGCCGGGTTGACGAGAACAACGAGGCGCATTACTACGATGCCCATGGCCAGTCGTACGAGCTCGACATACGGCGTACGCCGCTGGCGTACTCGCATGTCAGTTCGTCGTTCAGCCTGCATCGCCGGCATCCGATCACCGGCGTCATGCGTGCCCACACGGGCGTGGATCTGGCCGCGCCGCGAGGTACGCCGGTGCAGGCGGCAGCCGATGGCGTCATAACTTATATCGGTCGCCAGAGCGGTTATGGGCGCATCATAAACATCAAGCATGCATCGTCTTACACCACCCGCTATGCCCATTTATCGGGCTTTAGCAGTGGCCTGAGGCGAGGTGACTACGTAGTGCAGGGGCAAACGATCGGCTATGTCGGCCACTCGGGCCTGGCCACCGGCAATCATCTGCACTTCGAAATCCGTAAAAACGGCATCCCGCGCGATCCCATGACCATGGCGCTGCCATCAGCCAAACCGCTGTCCGGCCCGGCGCTGGCCGAATTCACCCTTCATATCCAGCCGCTTGTTGCCCAATTGAACAGGGTTGACTACGGTCCGGCTGCCACCTTGATTGCCGCAAACATCGGCATTGGGCCACAGCAGCTGTGCGCCGTGTCCGACCCACTCGACTCGCTGATGATGCTGACACAAGATAATGACAACCTGCTGAATCAGGTTTTCTGCAGCAGCAATGGCCAGGGGCTGTCATAGGGCGTGTGCACAATCAGCACACTGGCTGCGCCGGGTGCCGCTTATTTTCAGGGCGCGGATCCCGACGCGTCGCGCGTCACTTCGCCGCGTGCAATTTCGACCAGCAACTGTTCCAGCGCACCGGGGTCGAGCGGTTTGACCAGGTGACGGTCGAAACCGGCCTCGTGGGTGCGGCGGCGGTCTTCGTCCTCGCCCCAACCGGTCAGGGCGATCAGCGCCGCAGCGCGCCCTGCCGGTGTGGCACGCAGGCGTCGGCCGGTCTCGACGCCGTCGATGCCCGGCAGGCCGAGATCGAGGAACACCGCGTCCGGCTGATATTCAGCCGCCTCTTCCAGGGCCTGGTAACCGTCATAGGCGATGCGCACGTCGTGGTCCATGCTGCCCAGCAGCAGCGCCATGGCGTCGGCGACATCGTAATTGTCTTCGACCAGCAGCAGGCGCAGGCGACGCGGCGAGGCGGCACCCGCCTGTTCCTCGGCCACCTCTTCGGAAATCTTCTCGGACAGCGCTGCCGCAGATTCGGATTCAGGCGTGGACTCGGCCGCGGTCAGCGGCAGGCGCATGATGAACTCGGAGCCTTGATCGCGGCCTTTGCTGTGCGCCTCAATCGTGCCGCCATGCAGTTCGACCACCTGCTTGACCAGCGTCAGGCCAACGCCGAGGCCTTCGCTTGCCTTTTCCGCAGGCTGCTCGGACTGGATGAACATGTCGAAGATGTGCGGCAGTTGCTCGGCCGTGATGCCCATGCCGGTGTCACGCACGGCGAGCACGGCCGCACTTTCCTCCTGTTGCAGGACAATATCGATGCGCCCACCGGCGGCCGTGTATTTGGCTGCGTTGTTGATGAGGTTGACGAGCACCTGCGCCAGCCGCTCGAAGTCGGCTACAAGGGTGATGGGTTGCTCGGGCAGCGCGACGTGCAACGCGTGCCTCGTTGCAGCCAGTTGGTCACGTGTGGCCGCCACCGCATCCTGCACAACCGCCTCCAGGTCGGTGGGCGCCAGGTGCAATTCTATCTTGCCGCGGGTAACGCGGGAGATATCCAGCAGCTCGTTGACCAGATGCGTGAGTTGGGCCAGCTGGCGTGCCATCAATGCGCGTGCCTGGGCCGTGGTTTCGGGGCCGTCCCGGTCCATGACTTCCAGCGCATTGCGCAGCGGCGCCAACGGATTGCGCAGTTCATGGGCAAGCGCGGCCAGGAATTCATCCTTGTGCCGATTGGCGGCGCGCAAGGCCTCGTTGATGCGCGTGTGCTCCAGTGCGATGCTGGTGATGTAGCTGCCGAAATCCGCCAGTTGCCGCTGCCACGCAGTCGGCTTGCGCGCGTGCTCGAAACAGAGCATGAACGAGCCGATCGGCTGCTTGTCCTCGCCGCGCACCGGCACCGCATAAGCCGCCCGCACACCGTTGGCTGCACACAGCTCGCGCCATTCGCGCGGCCAGCGCTCATCGGCGGCTATGTCTGCGCAGACTACAGGCTCACCACGATATATGGTTTTGCCGCGGGTGCCGTGCATGAGATCGTCAAGCAGTATGTCTGTCAGGCCTTCGCGCCATGATGCTTGCAACTGTGGCGCAATCGGTTGCGGCAATGCCGCTCCTGGTGCGTCGGCCACAACAATGCTGGCGCGCGCACCGCGACTGATTTGCGGCACCGCTCGGCACAGCGCGTCCAGGCATTGCTCCAGCGGCGCGCCGGAGGCGATCAGCTCCAGCAGGCGAATCTGATGTTCCTGCAGCAGATCAGCACGCCGGCGCTCGCTGATGTTGCGCGCAATCTTGGAAGCGCCGACAATCCGCCCGCTCTTGTCTACAAGCGGCGAGATGGACAGGGATACGTCCACGTCGGTGTCGTTCTTGCGCCGGCGCAGGGTTTCGAAATGGGCAATGCGCTCGCCGCGGCTGATGCGCCTGAGAATATCCGCCTCTTCCTGCATATGCCCGGGCGGCATCAGTCGGTTAATTGTCTGGCCGATCATCTCGGCCGCCGTGTAGCCGAACAGCCGCTCGGCGCCGGCATTCCAGGATTGGATCATGCCATCCAGGTCCTTGCTGATGATGGCATCGTCGGAGGAGTCAACGATTGCCGCCAATCTGGCGCGCTCGGCCTCCGCCTGTTTGCGCTCGCTGATGTCGCTGAACAGCACCGCAACCAGATTGGCACCCGGTTCGCCGACGCGAAATGCATAGATATCCAGCCAACGCTCGAGCGCCGTCGAGTGCTCCTCGAAGCGCTGCGCCTCGCCGCTGCGTGCAATGCGCCCGAACACGGCAATCCACTTGCACTCGAGCTCGGGCATGACCTCACGCGCCATTTTGCCGGTCGCATTGGGCAACCCGGAATGCCTGGAAAATGCCGCATTGGCTTCGACAATACGAAAATCACAAGGCTGGTCTGTTTCGTCGAACAAGACTTCAAGAATGCAGTAGGCTTCGTCCATCGACTCGAACAGTGCCTGGTATTTGGCCCCCGAACGATTCAGCTTCCGCCAGGCCTGCGCCTGCTCGATGGCGGCCCAGGTGCGCGTGGCCACCTCGCATGCCAGCGTGATTTCCGCGTCGCTCCATGCGCGCGCCACGTTGGCATGTACCGCCATGCCGCCGATGACGGCATCGTTCTTGTGCAAGGGCACCGTGATGTAAGCGCCCACCTGCAGGGCTCTGAACGCAGTCTGCTCGGCAGCCGAGAGTTCCGGATTGGTCGCGGTGTCGGCATCCCAGACGGCAGTCTTGTTGCGCCAGAACCTGCACGCGTCCGTGCCGGAAGCAGCGTTGGGTGCGCCGGCGAAAGCATCAATGGAGTGACATCCAGAAATTTGCGGCGCGTCGGCACAATATTCACCCACAACCGCATACCCGGCGCCGTTGATCTCAAAAAAGACAACCCGGCTCGCCTGC
>DATGUT010000085.1:0-2527 GCA_035301185.1 Salinisphaeraceae bacterium | reverse complement strand
TTATTTGCTTGGCATGTCCATGTCCTTTGCCGCCTCGGCCGATTCCGTGACGCTGCATGCCGCCGGCAGCCTGAAAACGGCGCTTGGCGAGGTGGCGGAATCTTATGCCAAGGCCTATGGCACGGAAGTGTCTACGAAATTCGGGCCGAGCGGAATTTTGCGAGCGGGCATTGAAGCAGGCGCAGAGGTGGATGTGTTTGCTTCCGCGAACATGGCGCACCCGGAAAAGCTTGCCGCCGCCGGCTGGGGCGCTCCGGTGGTGTTGTTCGCGCACAATCAGCTGTGCGCGCTGGTGCAGCCAGGGGTCGACGCAACCAGCGACAACCTGCTCGCCACGCTGCTGGACGAAGACACAAGAGTAGGCACATCTACGCCGGGCGCCGATCCCAGCGGTGACTATGCCTGGGAGCTGTTTCGCAAGGCCGAAACTATCAAGGAAGGCAGCTTTGCAATTCTTGCCGACAAGGCGTTGCAGCTCACGGGCGGGCCAGACAGTGAGCAGGCGCCGCCAGGGCGCAATAAATACGGCTGGGTCATGAGCGAGGGCAAGGCCGATGTTTTTCTCACCTACTGCACCAACGCGGTGCTGGCGCAGCAGGAAGTCGCCGAGCTTGACATCGTGCAACTGCCGGCAGCGCTGGCGGTTGGCGCCGATTACGGGCTTGTGACCCGGGCGGATGCGGCGCCGGCGGCCTGGCAACTGGCACTGTACATCCTGTCAGCCGCTGGCCAGGAAATCCTCGCCGAATATGGCTTCGAGAGCACGGCGCTGGCTGCCGTCAAGGAGCAATGAGCAGCACCAGCACGCGCCAGCGCCGTGTGCTGTCAGCCCGTGTCAGCCGCATTGCAGCAAGCAAGCCAAACGGTCCAGGCCATGGAGCCTGTCTTATCAACTAAAATGGCATCATTTCTGCAATTGGATGATGAGCAATGAAGCAATATGACCTGCTGGTACTTGGTGGTGGCAGTGGCGGCATGGCCTGTGCCCGGCGCGCCGCGCAATATGGCGCGCGGGTGGCCCTGATCGAACAGGCGCGGCTCGGCGGCACCTGTGTCAATGTCGGCTGCGTGCCGAAAAAGGTGATGTGGCACGCGGCGGAATTCGCCGACCAGGCGGCGGACGCGGGCGGCTACGGCTTTAGCATGACCGGGCTTGCCCATGACTGGGCCACGCTGTGTGCCAATCGCGAAACCTTCATCAAGCGCTTGAACGGCATTTACGAGCGCAACCTGGACAAGGACGGCGTGGCCTACATCGCCGGCCATGCAAAATTTGTCGATGCCACCACGCTGGATGTGGATGGCACTCACTACAGCGCGCCGCATATCGTGATTGCCACCGGCGGACAATCGCGCTGGCCGGATGTGCCCGGTGCCGAGCTGGGCAGCGATTCGGATGATTTCTTCGAGTGGCCCGACAAGCCGGCCTCGGTGGCGGTGTCCGGCTCTGGCTATATCGCGACCGAACTGGCCGGTGTGCTCAACAGCCTGGGTGTGCAGACCACGCTGCTGCTGCGCAAGGCACACGTGCTGCGCGAGTTCGACAGCATGCTCGGCGAGCGCCTGATCGAGCACATGCGCGCCGCCGGCATCGACGTGCGCATCTACAGCGGTGTGCGCGCCCTGCAAAGCGTCGGCGACGGTGTGCAGGTGCAGCTTGAGGATGGCAGCGAACTGGCGCCGGTGGAGCGCTTCCTCTGGGCCATTGGCCGCACACCCAATACAGGCGGCTTGAATCTGGCCCAGATCGGCGTCGAGACCGAATATGACGGCACCATTGCCGTGGATGCCTACCAGAACACTTCGGTCGCCGGCATTTATGCGCTCGGCGACGTGACCCGCCAGGCCGAGTTGACTCCGGTGGCGATCGCGGCCGGGCGCCGCCTGTCGGATCGGCTGTTCAACAACCAGCCCGAGCGCAAACTGGATTACCACAACATCCCGTCGGTGGTGTTCACGCATCCGCCCATTGGCACCGTGGGCCTGTCGGAAAAAGAGGCGCGCGCGCAGCATGGCGATGACGTGCGGATCTACACCAGCGATTTCGTGCCGCTGTATTACGGCGTGCTGGAGAACAAGGTGCGCGCAGCCATGAAGCTCGTGTGTGTCGGTGCCGAGGAAAAAATCATCGGCGCGCACGTGATCGGCGCCGGCGCCGATGAAATGCTGCAGGGCTTTGCCGTCGCGGTGCGCATGGGCGCGACCAAGGAGGATTTCGACGACACAGTCGCGATTCACCCGACCACGGCCGAGGAATTCGTTACCATGACCTGAGCCGCGATGCATGGGCCGGGATGCGGCCTGTCTTGCGGACAGCATCACAAGTGCGTGCGTTTGCGCGGCCTTTCGCCTATATTCGACCCAGGCGGGACGGATCGGGAGCGCGCCATGGCGCACGACGCAGACCTCGGCGAGCGCGGCTTTACGCTGCTGGAACTGATGATAACCTTGGCGGTGATGGCGGTTTTGGCCGTCATTGCCATTCCATCATACAAAGGTTTGACACAGCGCAATGCGCTCGCGACCG
>DATGUT010000084.1:0-5450 GCA_035301185.1 Salinisphaeraceae bacterium | reverse complement strand
GGTTGCGGCTGGCAAGCGTATCACTTCTGTGCTATTTGTTGCATGCCGATAGCGCGCGGTCGTGATTTACAGCGGCATGTATCCATGAATGCTCAGGGTGGATAAAGAATGAACAGCCAAGCCGGGGTGGGGCATCGTTTGCAAGCGTTCGGCATGCTGCGGGATTCCATGGTTTGCCTGCTCCTGCTCTGGTCATTGCTGTATGCAGCAGATGCGCTGGCTGCGAACGGCGCTGCCTGCATTGACTCCAACCGGCCGCTGCGGGTTGGCGTCTATCGCAGTGAACCTTTCATGATGGAAGACAGCGCAGGTGACTATACCGGCATGGGCATTGACTTGTGGCACAAGGCTGCAGGCATGCTGGGCTGGAATTACGAATACCAGGCGATGGATTCACCACGGGCAATGGTTGCCGCGCTGGCGGCCGGTGATCTGGACGTCGGCATCACCAACCTGACCATAAACAGGCAGCGCCTGGAAAAAATAGATTTCACCCAACCGTGGTACCGCGGCGGCCTGCGCATAATGACCTATGACATCAAGAGTCAAAAGACCGGGTTCGCTGCTCTGTTCCATGGTCTGCGCAATTCAGGCTATTTGCTTTCGTATCTCTGGCTCATCGGCATTATTATCGTCGCCACAATATTGCTGACCTTGTTTGACCGCTATTTTGACAAGGCATTTCCCGAGCGCTGGCGCGAGGGCCTCGCCGAAAGCTTTTACGCCGTCATGTCCGTGGTGACCTCGGGCAGGCCGCCGACGCACAAGAATCTGTTCGGCTGGGTGGGCCGCGTCTGGCAGGGGCTGTGGCTGGTCTGCGGCATCGCCATATTCGCCTACATCACATCGACGGTCACCAGCGTGATGACCACGCTGCAATTGACCGCGAGCATCTCCAGCATCGAAGACCTGGCCGGCGAGACGGTTGCCGTGCGTCGTGGCAGCACGGCCGATGACTATGCCGCCGCGGTCGGACTCACTACCCGTTACCACGATGATCTTGACCATGCGGTAGCCGCCCTGCAGGAGGGGCGGGTGCGCGCCATCATCGGTGACGCGGCTGTGCTGCAGTATTATGCCGGCACTCATCCAGGCAGCGGTACGAAAGTCGTGGGGCGAATATTCAGCCCGCAATCCTACGGTTTTGGCCTGCAGCGCGACAGTTGCCTGCGCAAGGACCTGACCATCGAACTGGAGGGGTTGCGCAAGACCGGCTTCGTCGACGAGGTCAAGGCCAGGTATTTCGACGATTGATGTCGCGTTCGCGATCGGCGCAGCAGATGGCCCGGGTCACACTTGGCAGCGGCCTGCCATCCGTTGCTGCAGAGCATGATACATGGACGGATCTATGGGCGGCCCAGGTTCATTCAGGCCCATTCTGCGCGTTCGCGCTCGATGCGCTCCGGATCCATGAAATGGCCGATCATGACTTCGGTGGCGTGGGCGTACGCCTGTTCCAGCGGCATTTCCAACTGCCGCTGCAACGTCTGCTTGCCCTTGGCTATGGCCGGAGCGTGGCGCGTGGCCAGCTGGCGGGCAAACTCGCGGGTGCAGCCAACCAGTTCGTTTGCCGGCAGGACGCGGTTGACCAGCCCCGCCGCGCGTGCCCACTGGGCATCGTAGGTCGCGCCCGACAAGGCCATTTCCATGACCAGCTTGCGCGGCAGGTTGCGCGCAACCGCCACCGCCGGAGTCGTGCAGAAACCGCCGTTGTTGACCCCGGGCAGGCAAAAGGACGCCGTCTCGGCGGCGAAGGCCAGGTCGCAGGCGGCAACCAGTTGCAGCCCGCCGGCCGTGGCAATGCCCTCGACCATGGCGATGGTCGGCTTGGGCGAACGTGTCAGCGCCAGCATGAGGGCTTCGCAATCCGCGAACAGCTGTTTGATGTAAGCCAACCCCTGGTCACTGTCGCCGCGATGGCGTGCGATTTCCTTGAGATCATGCCCGGCGCAGAAGATCCTGCCGGGGCCGTGGAACACGATCACCCGCACCGCGGCATCTTCCGCGGCGCGGGCCAGGATCCTGCGCAGCGCCGCTATCATGCCCAGCGACAGCGGATGCGCAGGGCCGCCAGCCAGGGCCACCGTCAGAACGCCGTCTTCAATGGCTACATTGGCCAGTTCGGGGTCGTCACTATAAGGCATGGCTTACTCCGTCTGCGCCGTGCCGGCGCCTGGAATGCTGCAGCATCACCCGGGCGCTGCTGGCGCTATGGCAGACCCGCAAAATCACTGGCCGCATGGCGCTCGCGCAGGCCATGCTCCTTGCGGTTGACGAGCCGGCCGCGCTTGACTGCAGGGCGCGCGGCGATTTGCCGCTGCCAGCGCTGCACATGGGTGTAGGATTCGGCATCCAGGAATTCCGCCGCCTCATACACCTTGTTTGCCACCAGGCCGCCATACCAGGGCCATACCGCCATGTCGGCGATGGTATATTCCGTGCCCGCCACGAATTCGTTGTCGGCCAGCTGCTGGTCGAGCAAGTCCAGCTGGCGCTTGGTCTCCAGCGTGAAGCGATCAATGGGGTAGCGATACCTGGTGTGGGCGTAGGCGTAGAAATGGCCGAAGCCGCCGCCCACGTAAGGCGCGGCCCCTACCTGCCAGAACAGCCACGACAGGCAAGTCGCGCGCCCGCTGGTGGATGTCGGCACGAAGGCACCGAATTTCTCCGCCAGATACAGGAGGATGGCACCCGACTCGAACAGCGGCACCGCTGGTGTCTCGCCATGATCAACCAGTGCCGGGATCTTGGAATTGGGGTTGACCGCCACGAAGCCACTGCCGAACTGATCGCCTTCGCCGATGTCGATCAGCCAGGCATCGTACTCGGCATTGTTAATGCCCTGCTCCAGCAGTTCCTCCAGCAGGATGGTCACTTTCTGGCCATTCGGCGTGGCCTGCGAATACAACTGCAGTGCATGCTCGCCCACCGGCAGCTCGCGCTCGAATTGGGCGCCGGCGGTGGGCCGGTTGACGTTGGCAAACTTGTTGTCGTCCTTCGGCTCCCAGGTCCAGACCTTGGGCGGGACGTAAGAATCAGTCATGTATTTACCTCAAACAAACGTGAAAAGAACAGGTATGGAAAACAGGCGTGACTACCACATGAGATCATCCGGCACTTCATAGCCGGCATAGGGGTCGTCGGGATCGGGCGCTGCGGCGACGGTGCTGTTGCGAAATACCGATTTCGGGATCAGTTTTTCCAGCCGCTCGGCCGTTGCCGCATCGACCAGCGAGGTCACGCCATCATAGCGGACAATGGCCAGCTTGCCGGCGGCCAGGCGTTGGCGCTGCGCGCGGCTGACGGGCAGGCGGCGAATACGGCCCTTGATCTTATAGCTGTAGGGCGGCTCATCCTCGGGCGGTGTTTCGATGTCAATCCGGTTGGCATCGATGATTTGTATCGCCTGGCGTTTGATCTCGCGCCGTTCGCGCTCGGCATTGGCCGCCTGCGCGCGCTTGCGATCGGCGGCCTGGCGGGCAGCCTGGGCGGCCGCGACCTCCCGCGACAGCTGTTCCTCCGCCGTTGCCTGCGGCTTGCCTTGGCGGCGCGCGGCCTTATTGCGTCGCGCCTTGTCCCGGCGCGCCTTTTTGGCCTGCTTGGGCTTAGCAATGCCTGCCTTGAGTAATTGTTCCTGCAGTGATTGACTCATGATGCGCGTCGCTTGCGATGGTCTGTGCTCAGTCCCTGCTATTCTAGATATTGGCACGTACTTTTGCAGCACATGCTGCAGACAACAACCCTTTCATGTGCTGGCAGCAGCTGAAGGCATCTGGGAACAGCGTTATGTTTGGAGCATGCAATGACTGACACACATCCGCGCATTGCCATCATCGGGCTGGGCGCCATGGGCGCGACAGTGCTCGAGCACTTGCGCCATAGCTTGCCGCATGGCGCGTTTGCCGCCCTGGTGCGCGCAGAGCGTTTGAAGGAGATTCAGCATCGACACGGTATCGATGCCTTTGCCGAAACGGCAGCGCTTGCAAACTGGCGCCCCGATCTGGTGGTCGAGTGCGCCAGCCACGAAGCGGTGGCAAAAACAGTGCCGGCTTTACTGCAGCGGGGAATCGCTTGTGTCGTGGCCTCCATTGGCGCGACTGCGGCGCAAGGAGTGCTCGAGCAGCTGCAGGCGGCGGCTGCGGCTGGTGGAGCGCGTTTGGTCTTTGCCTCGGGTGCCATCGGCGGGCTCGACGCACTGCGCTGCGCTCGGCGTGCGGATATTCAAGCCGTGACTTATACCGGGCGTAAACCACCACATGCCTGGCGCGGCTCGGCTGCCGAGGAAGAGCTTGATCTGGATACCATCAGCACGGCGACTGCCTTTTTCCATGGCAATGTCGCCGAGGCGGCCCTGCGCTATCCGAAAAACACCAATGTCACGGCCGCGGTCGCATTGGCCGGCATCGGCTTCGAGCAAACCCGCGTGCGCCTGGTTGCCGACCCTGCACTGGCTCAGAACATGCACGAGGTTACGGCCAAGGGCGATTTCGGCACCTTCGAGTTCAGCATCCAGAACAATCCGCTGCCGAGCAATCCGCGCACATCCATGCTCGCGGCGCTGAGCATAGAAGCGAGCGTCATCGATTATTTCCAAGCCGTCGGCTTTTGATTGCACCGGCATCGGGCTTGCCCGATGTGCCCAGCTTCTGGGTAGCGCTATACTGCCAGCAGGATGGTTGTCTTCAGGCAGGAAGCATCATGCACAGGGAAAATAGGCTGCGCAGCCTGGTTGCCGGCCTGCTCGTGTTCGCGGCGCCGCTTGCTCAGGCCGCCGTCACATTTGTCCTCAGTGTGGAAGCCGCCGATGACCAGGGCCGGATTGAACAGCGCTTTGCCTATGACGCAGCCGGCTGCCAGGGCGACAATCTGCGCCCGGCCATGCGCTGGCACGGCGCGCCCGCCGACACGCGTGGTTTTGCCATTACCGTGTACGATCCCGATGCAAAGGGCGGCTGGTGGCATTGGCTGGTGTTGGATATCCCGCCAGCAGTGCAGGCGCTGGACGAAGAGGCATCATTGCCGGACGCCAGCCTGGTGCTGCAAAACAGCTTTGGTCACGCGCGCTGGGACGGGCCGTGCCCACCGACGGCCGATGCGGCCCATCATTATGTCTTTACGGTGTACGCACTGGATACCGATGCCCTCGCTCTGCCCGCCAATGCCGAGCCAGAGCAGGCAAGGGCCATGTTGCAACGGCACGCGCTGGCCACGGCCAGTGTCAGCTATGTGTATGGCCGCTGACAGAGGTTGTGACGCAATCCGCGACGCGTCCATGCGTAGCCGGCCAGCTGGTTTCGCCTGGGCAGAGCCGCAGGACTTTAATGAGCTGCGTTTGCAGGCGCTAATCCAGCCAGCCGAGGAAGAGCGCGCCATACATGAGCAGCGCGATCACGGCAAAATGACCGGGATACCAGGCCAACCAGAGCTTGCGCGGCATCTTGACGACAACC
>DATGUT010000083.1:0-2862 GCA_035301185.1 Salinisphaeraceae bacterium | reverse complement strand
CTTGTTACGCCACGGCCAGAGCCAGTGGAATCTGGAGAACCGCTTCACCGGCTGGGTCGATGTCGATCTTACCGAAAAAGGCGTAGCCGAAGCGCGCGCGGCCGGGCGTCTGCTGGCGGCCGAAGGCCTGCAATTCGACGTGGCCCTGACTTCGCGCCTGACCCGCGCCATCAAGACACTGTGGCTGGCGCTGGACGAAATGGGCCAGCACTGGGTGGACGTGGAGCGTAGCTGGCGCCTGAACGAGCGCCATTACGGTGCGTTGCAAGGGCTGAACAAGGCCGATACCACGGCCAGGCATGGCGCGGAGCAAGTGCATATCTGGCGCCGCAGCTACGCGACGCCGCCGCCGCCGCTGGCCACCGATGATTCGGGCCATCCGCGCTTCGATGTGCGCTATGCCGGACTCGATCCGCGCGTCCTGCCGAATGCCGAATCGCTGAGCATGACATTAGCGCGGGTGTTGCCCTTTTGGCATGATCGCATCGCGCCGCGCCTGCGCGCCGGGCAGAGCGTGCTTGTGGCCGCACATGGCAACAGCCTGCGAGCGTTGCGCATGTATCTCGAGGCCGTGCCGGAAGACAAGATCACCGGCGTCAACATTCCCACCGGCATTCCGCGCCTGTACCAGCTGGCTGCCGACTTGAGCATTACCGACGTGCGCTATCTTGGCGATGCCGAGGCTGCGGCCGCGGCGGCTGCAGCCGTTGCCGATCAGGCCAAGGCTTGAAGGCCATTCATGGCCGCTATAGCCGTTCTCGCACTGTCTTGCGCACGCGGCCCTGTGCATCCAGCAGGCCGTAGTGCAGCAGCCAGGCGCGGGCATCCTCGGCGTCGTGTGCAAACCAGGCGGCGGCGCTGCCGAGCCGAAAACTGTAACCCCAGGCATCCATGTCGGCACACATGCGCTGGCGCGTCAGTCCGCGCAGGTGGTCGGTTACTGCAATTTGCCAGTAGCAAACAGCATTTTCTTCAGCATGGTCGCCGCCGGCGTTGGTGTCGAGGCGGCGCCTGCGGGCTGGGTCCATGCATACAAAGTGGCCGGACTCATGCAGAATCGAATGCACCGGTGTATCGGCGCGGGCGAACAGGCGCTTGCCGCGCAGCCCGGCTTCCTCGTCGCCCCAGAAGCTGCCTGGAATGGGCGCATCGTGTGTGACGGGGATCAGTTCCAGGCCGAATGTGGCCAGCAGGCCGGTCAACGCGGCCTGGTCGAACTCGGCCAGGCGCAGCACCTCGCTGGCGCGCGCTGCCGCGGCGGGTGAATCTTGCAGCGTGGATTGGGCAGTGGAATCAGACAAGGGATGACAATATGAAGGCGAATCAGGCCCGTTACCTTAACATTTTGGCCGTACTGGCCCTGCTGCTGTCAGGTTGTGCCGGCCTGCAATCGCAGGGCTCGGATCAGCAGCCCAGGGTGGACGATGCGGCGCAGCGCATCATGGCCGCATACAAGATGCCGCAGCTTCTGGCGCAGGCGGACGAGAGTTTGACACGGTCCCTGCTGCACAACCTGCCGGCTGGTGTGGGCGCCGAGCAGCGCCGGCAGTTGCGCCGCATGGTCGGCGATGCCTTTGCGGCCGATGTGCTCGCGACGGCCATGCGCGAGCAGCTGCTGCAGCAAGCCAAGGACGAAGGCCGCGAGCAGGATTTGCAGCAGGCGGCAGCCGCACTGTCAGCACCGCTGGCCCAGCGCGTGATCGAGTTGCAGGATGCGGCACGCCAAGAGCAGTTTGGCGCCCAATTCGAAGCCTTCGCCGAGCGGCCGCCGACCCAGCGCCGCCAGCAGCGTCTGCGGCAAATGCGCCTGTTGATGCAGCACCTGCACATGATAGAGATACAGCATGCATTCCAGCAGGCATTGCTGAGCACCATGCTGCAGACGCGCAATGCAGTGGTGTCACCAGACGAGCGGATCGAACCAGCCAGGCGCGAGCGCATGCTGCATGACAACAGTAGACGCCTGCGCCAGGAAATGGAGCAGCGAGTGCCCATGCTGCTGCTTTATGTTTTGCGCGATGTCAGCGATGATGAACTTGCAGCCTATGTCGAACTCCAAGCATCAACGCCGCTGATCTGGACCAACAAGGCACTGGTCAAAGCCTTGCGGCAGGTGCTTGAGGACGCAGGCAGCGAGGTGCCGCAAGAAGCGCGGGCCATTTGATCTGACTTGCCAAACAAGAGCGAGGCTTTTATGCGACTAACAGAAGACAGTGAAATCCGCGGACTGCTCGGGCGTACGCGCCGCATTGCCATCATCGGCTTGTCTTCCAATCCGGAGCGGCCATCGCACGAGGTGGCAAAGGCGTTGCAGAGCTTTGGTTATCTGATCGTGCCGGTCAATCCGAATGAAACGCGGGTGCTGGGCGAAAAGGCATTCGATCATTTATCGCTCGTGACCGGCGCAGTGGACATGGTCGACGTATTTCGCCGGCCCGAATTTGTGCCGGAAATCGTCAACACCTGCATCGAAAAGCGCATCGCCGCCCTGTGGCTGCAGGAAGGCGTGATCAATGAAAACGCCGCCAACCGGGCTGCTGCCGCTGGCATTGATGTGGTCATGAATCGCTGCATGCTGCGCGAGTACCGCCGCCTGCTGACATAGCCGTTTCCACGGCATCAGATTGCCGTGGTGCAGAAAGAGCCACGGCAGGTCGAGGGAGGTCTACTCGGTGCTTGCCGGCCGCGCATGCGGGCTGGTGGGGAGAAAAACGTTCACGCCCTAGGGCGTGTTCACAATCAGCACGACGGCGCGCCGGCGGCCATTTTTTCGTATATGGACTCCTCCCACTATGCAAGCCACGGACGGCAGACGGCAGAAACAGGTTGCGTTCGTATATACGGTCTCGTTGGTGAGTCCTC
>DATGUT010000082.1:0-4688 GCA_035301185.1 Salinisphaeraceae bacterium | reverse complement strand
AATCATGATCGAGCGCGTTCTCGACAGCCGGCGCATCACAGCCAAGATCGGCGCCAACAGGCCGCTGCGCGCCGGCGCTCGCGTGCTGGTGGGGGCGCATGGCCTGGTCTGCGAGCAGCGCAACGGCGAGCTGTTCACCCTGCTGCTGGAAGGGGGCAGCGACGTTCATGCGCTGCTGGACGAGCATGGCCACGTGCCGCTGCCACCCTATATCCGCCGTCCGGATACCAACACCGATCGGACACGCTACCAGACCCTCTGGGCCAGGCACGATGGCGCCGTTGCCGCACCTACTGCCGGTTTGCACTTCGACGCAGACCTGCTGCAGGCGCTGCAGGAGCGCGGCGTCGAAATGGACTATGTCACCCTGCACGTCGGCTCCGGCACTTACCAGCGCCTGCGCGAAGGCGATCTGCGCGACCAGCGACTGCATGCCGAGCGCGTGCATGTAGGTCGCGGCCTCTGCACCCATGTGGCTGCAACCAAAGCACGCCACAAGCGCGTGATTGCGGTTGGCACCACGGTGGTGCGCAGTCTGGAAGCGGCGGCCACTACGGGCGTGCTGGCCCCCTTCTCAGGGGAGACAGAGTTGTTCATAAAACCCGGTGATCGCTTCAACGTGATCGATGCGCTGATCACCAACTTCCACGAACCACAGTCCAGCCTGCTGATGCTGGTCTGTGCCTTTGCCGGCCGCGAGCAAGTGCTCGCCGCTTACGCCCATGCATGCGAACAGGGTTATCGCTTTCTCAGTTATGGCGACGCCATGTTCATCAGCTAAACGGCAACGCATCGCTTACTTATATAAAAACAACAAGCCAATGATCTCACTGGTTACAAACCACCGTCACTCACCTGGTTTTGCAGCATGACGACGATCCCCTCATGGCAGTCACTGACACTGCTCGCCTTGCTGCTCCTCGGCACGCGCTTCCTGGCTCGATTGCTTTGGCAGCAGCGGCCTGCCCTGCAGCCGGCCGGGGCGGCGCTCTGCTTTGCGCCCGATCGTCGCAACATGGCAGCGCTGCTCGGCCTGCTCGCGTTACTGATCATCGCCCTGATCGTGGCACTACTGCTCGGCGACACGATCGACACCGTCGATGCCCGTATCCGTGATGCGGTCAGAGTTCTTCACAGCGACGCATTCGTGTGGCTGTTCTTGGCCATTACCACACTGGGCGACAGCAAGGTTCTGGCCGCCGTCACACTAAGCACAGCCGCCAGCCTGTGGTTCGCCTCATGTCGGCTGACGGCTGCCAGGCTCGCACTCAGCGCACTGGGATCCGCTGCCACCGTTTATGCCATGAAATACAGCATCAGCCGAGCCCGCCCTGAATTCGAGCACTTCGCCAGCGCCTCGTCGCCCTCTTTTCCCAGTTCGCACAGTTCCGGCGCGGTCGCGGTTTACGGCTTTATCCTCTGCCTCGTCATCCACCAATTTCCGCAGCAGTCCCGCATGCGTTTCGAGATCGCATTCTGGGGCATGGCGTTGATTCTCATGCTTTGTGCCTCGCGCATCATTCTTGGCGTCCATTTCGCCAGTGACGTGCTCGCCGGTTTCATGATCGGCAGCTTTTGGCTGTTGACCAGTCATGCCGTCAGCCGCGACTAGAGCTCGCCGAGAGCCGGTTCAATTCTGTTTTTTGCCGGCCGCCTCCCGCTCGTCACGCTCGAAATGCTGTTCCACTTCGCGCACCGCGGCCATACCCAGGCGCGCGGCCTGCGCGGCTTCGTCGGTCGTGGCAGCGTGCTCGAACAAGCGCTCCTGATCGCGCGTGCGGAATGCCCTCATCGTTTGCGCAATATCATCCTCCTGCACCCCCAGTTCCTTGAGTGCATCCCCGGCCATGGCCATGCTGGTCATGAAAGTCTCGCGGTGAATGGCGCTGATGCCCAATTCCATCAACGCATAGGCATGCTGCCGGTTGCGCGCCCGCGCGACTATCGGCAGTTGCGGGAAATGCCGTCGCACCAGCCGAGCACAGCGCAACGAGGCATCGACGCTGTCAATGGCCAACACGAAAAGGCGCGCATCGCCAATGCCTGCCGAACGCAGCACATCCAGCCGCGTCGGATCGCCGTAAAACGCCTTGCTGCCGTATTTGCGCACGAAATCAATGCGCTCGGGGCTGTTGTCGAGTGCAACAAAGCCGATTTTTCGCGTGCGCAGCACCCGCGCCACGATCTGGCCAACGCGCCCGAAACCGGCAATGACCACCGGCGGCTCCTTGACCTGCGACCAGTCGTTGATCGGCCCCGGCACCGTTTCCGGATGATCGGCATTGAAGCGATCAACCCCATTGACCAGCAGCGGCGTAAGCAGCATGGACAGGATCACGGCGGCCACCAGCAGATCGGCCTGGCCCTGCTGCAACAGGCCGTGACCAACAGCCGCCGATAAAATCACGAACGCGAACTCCCCACTCTGCGGCAGCGTGGCGGCCAATTTACGCGTGGCCGGCGTGGACAACCGCTGGCGCCAGCCCAGCACGTACAACACTGCGGCCTTGAGCACGATCAAACCCACCGTCAGAGCAAGCAGCAACACGGGCTGCGCCAGCACCAGACCGATATTGATCGACATGCCCACGACCATGAAAAACAGCCCCAGCAACAGCCCCTTGAACGGCGCAATGGTAACTCCCAGTTCGTGCCTGTATTCGGAATCGGCCAGCAATACCCCGGCCACAAAAGTACCGAGCGCCACCGATATGCCGGCACGGGACATGATGATGGCCACCCCAATCACGATCAGCAGCGCAGTCGCGGTAAAAATCTCGGGTACACGGCTTGCCGCAACCAGGCGCAGCACCGGGCGCAGCAAATAATGACCGCCCACGACCAGCGCACTGAGCAAGGCGATGATATGCGCCGTCTGCCACAGCGCTGTCATGAAATTGATGCTGCCCACACCGACGCTGAGCAGTGGCAGCAGGGCGAGAATCGGCACGACGGCAATGTCTTGAAACAATAAAATGGCGAACGCAGCACGGCCATGATGCATGCGCAGTTCACGCCGCTCGGCCAGCAACTGCACGGAAATGGCGGTGGAGGACAACGCCAGCGCCAGCCCGGCAACCACCGCTGCGGAAGGCCGCATGTGCAGAAACAAGGCCGCCGGCACAGCCAGAACCATGGCAGACAGGATCACCTGCAGGCCGCCCAGACCGAAAATCATGCGCCGCAAGGCCCACAGACGGCGCGGGTGCATCTCGATGCCAATGACAAACAACAACAGCACCACGCCGAACTCGGCGATGTCCCACACTTCGTTGACCTGCGGACCCAGCCCGAGGCCCCAAGGGCCGATCGCCAGCCCGGCAAGCAGAAAACCCAGCACCGAGCCGAGGCCCAGCCGCTGCGCAATTGGTACCGCGATGACCGCGGCCAACAGAAGAATGGCGATTTGCTCGAGAAAAGGCGGCATATTCGCTCGGCTGCGGGTTAATTATTTAGTATACAGATTCAAAGCCTGCTGCTGATGATTATTTCCGCCATGCCTCACCGTCCGACACCGCACAAGGGCCGCGGCGCCCTGACCAATCCATCTTCGCGCTTTGCCGCATGGGAATCGTGGGAATTCGACGATGGCTGGGGCAATCTCGAAGAAGAAACGGCACCGCCGGCGACGACCCTGCACAACGATCCGGCGCGCACCGTCATCAGCTACAACCAGTCACCAGATCTTGGATTTTCGGCCGCGGTCAACCCCTACAAGGGCTGCAGCCATGGCTGCATCTACTGTTATGCCCGGCCCAGCCATGAATATCTGGGCTTGTCGGCCGGACTCGATTTCGAGACCCGAATCTTTTACAAAGCGAATGCAGCGGAGCGCTTCGCTGCAGAGTTGCGCGCGCCCGGTTACCAATGTCAACCGATTGTGTTTGGTGCCAACACCGACCCTTATCAGCCGGATGAAAAACACCTGCGGATAACCCGCGCCTTGCTGCAGGTGGCCGCGCAATACAACCAGCCGGTGCGGTTGATCACCAAGGGCAGTTTGATAACCCGCGATCTGGACTTGCTGGCCGGCATGGCCAGGCGCAACCAGGCTTCGGTTTCGATCAGCATCACCAGCTTGTCGAGTACCGTAAAACGCGCGCTGGAGCCACGCACCGCGGGCCCGGCGGCGCGGCTCAAGGTCATTGCCGAACTGGCGGCTGCCGGCATTCCGGTCGGTGTCATGGTGGCGCCGGTGATTCCCGCCATCACTGACCACGAGCTGGAAACCATACTGGCGCGGGCGGCCGCAGCCGGTGCGGAGCGCGCCGGCTACGTCGTGTTGCGCCTGCCACATGGGGTCAAGGATTTGTTTCGTGACTGGCTGGAGCAGCATTATCCGCAACGCGCCGCGCATGTCATGAGCCTGGTGCAACAACTGCACGGCGGACGTGACTACAACCCTGCCTGGGGCGCGCGCATGACCGGCAGCGGCGTGTTTGCCAATTTGCTGGCGCAGCGCTTTACCCTGGCCTGCCGCCGCCTGGGCCTGGAGCACCATGTATACAAGAAGCTGGACTGCACACAATTCGCGCCGCCGCCGCAGCCCGGCACGCAAGGTGTGCTGGATTTATAATCGTCGCCAGCAAGCCCGCCCGACAGGTCTTTGTTGCCACAACTGCTCTGTCAACGCGAGCAGCTGCCGTGCCAATTAATCACGGCCGACAAAATAGCGTGTCAGACGGCGT
>DATGUT010000081.1:0-12987 GCA_035301185.1 Salinisphaeraceae bacterium | reverse complement strand
TTCAGGACTCGGTCGCCTACATCAATGAAAATGGCGGCATCAACGGCCAGCAGATCAACCTGCAATCGGTGGACTATGGCTACGAGATTCCGCGCGCCATCGCCGCCTACAAGAAATGGCAGTCGAGCCTCAAGCCGGTGGCCATCCTCGGCTGGGGCACGTCCGACACGGAAGCCCTGGTGCCGTTCATCACGAAAGACAAGATCGTGTACATGTCGGCCTCCTATTCCGGCCACCTGACCGATCCCACCGGCGAGGCCGAACACAGTGACTTCGCCGCGCCGTACAACTTTTTTGCCGGCCCGACCTACTCCGATGCCTGCCGCGCGCAAGCGTCGTGGGCGATGGAGGACTGGCAGGCAAGCGGCGAGGAAGGCCAGCCCAAGTGGATTCACATGGGCGCAGATCACCCTTATTCCAATGCGCCCAAGGCCGCCTGCAGCGCCTGGGCGGAAGACCTCGGTTTCGAAGTGTTGCCAAGCATCACGTTCTCCCTGTCCCCGTCCGACTTCAAGTCGCAATGCCTGTCGCTGAAGAGCTCCGGCGCCAATTACGCCTATCTGGGCAACACGGCAGCCTCCACGGCGGCGCTGCTGAAGGCCTGCGAGACGGTGGGCACGGAAGTGCAGTTCGTTGCCAACGTCTGGGGTTTTGACGAAGACTCGGTGTCGGCCACCGGCGCGGCGGCGGATGGCTTCGTCTTCCCGGCCTTCGCCGACTGGCAAACCGACGTGCCCGGCATGGAAACCGTGCGTGCGGTGTCGAAAATGTCGGATGCTTCCGGCGACAAGCAGCGCGTGTTGGCCTACATCCGCGGCGTGTGCTCGACCTTCTTCCTGCGCGACGGCATGCGCATTGCCGCCGAGCAGGGCGAGGTTACCAGCGACAGCATCAAGGCGGCACTGGAAACCATGGAAGAGCACGTGCCGGAGGAGCTGGAAGGCGTATGCCTGCCCGCCACCTGGACCGCAACCAATCATCGTGGCACCGTCGAAGTCCGCCTGTACCAGAATCACTGGAACGACGGCGATTTCGAGTTTGAACGGCTGACCACCGTGGAGTTGCCGCGCGGCGAGGAGTTCCTCGGCTGGTAATACGCTAACCACTTGCCCGGGCGGCCGCCGTGGCCGTCCGGCCATCCCGCAGCCCGTGTCGCAGCCTAGCGCGCAGCAGGAGAATCAGAGCATGTCGCAGCCCGCAGAAAAGAGCCCGCAGCCGGACATCGTGCTCGCGGTCAACAACATCGAAGTGGTGTACGACGAGGTGATACTCGTCTTGCGCGGAGTCAGCCTGGCAGTGCCGCAAGGCCAGATCGTCACTCTGCTGGGCGCCAATGGCGCCGGCAAATCGACCACGCTGAAGGCGATCTCGGGCTTGCTGAAAAGCGAGGATGGCGCGATTACGCGCGGCCAGATCGAATTCGATGGCGCCACGATCAGCAACCGGCCCGCGGAGGCGATCGTGCGCCAGGGCATTTTCCAGGTCATGGAAGGCCGGCGCGTGATCGAGGACATGACGGTCACCGAGAACCTGCGCCTCGGTGCCTTCACCCGCGGCCGCAGCAAGACCGTGCGCCAGGACCTCGACATGGTGTACGACTACTTCCCGCGCCTGCGTGAGCGCGCCGCCGGCCTGGCCGGCTATCTGTCTGGCGGCGAACAGCAAATGCTGGCCATCGGCCGGGCACTCATGGCCCGGCCGCGCATGCTGCTGCTGGATGAGCCGTCGATGGGGCTGTCGCCGCTGCTGGTGAAAGAGGTGTTCGGCATCATCGAATCCATCAATCGCGAACAGGGCCTGACCATGCTGCTGGTGGAACAGAATGCTAGCTGGGCGCTGCGCCTCGCCAGCTACGGCTACATCATGGAAAACGGCAAGGTAGTGCTGGACGGCACGCGCGATGAGCTCATGAACAACGAAGACGTCAAGGCGTCTTATCTCGGCGGCGGCGAAGAACGGCGCTCGTTCAAGAACTTGAAGAGCTACAAGCGCCGCAAGCGCTGGCTGTAGCGCTCGGCCGCGACCCATCAGCAAAAACTTCCGCTCGCTGGATGGCCTATAATAGAGGGCCTCGTTCACACCCAGCGCAAACAGCTCGACAGCCATGACTTGCAGGCGGCTGTCTGCAAGCTGGGGTTTGCGCGGCAGAGCCATTCCGGCGCGACTCATTCTTTCCCAGTTCTGGCTCGCCCGGTTCTGGCCACCTGACAAGCCCAGCCGGCACACTGCATGCCTGCGCGCGGCGCGCTTTGCCGCGCCGACGACACGCGCTACAACAAAAGGAACATGGGCAGCCAACACACGATCTCCGAAGGCGCAGAAGGGGCAGCTTCTCCTGCTGCAGGCGAACAGCCCGTGCGCCGCGTGTTGGTATTTGCCATCATCGCCCTCGCGCTCATGATGATGGCGGTGGACGGCACCATTGTCGCCACCGCCCTGGATGCGCTGCAAAAAGGCCTGCGGACTTCGGTGAACTGGGTCGGCTGGACCATTACCGCCTATGCGTTCGGCTTCGTGCTGATGCTGCCGATCAGCGGCCGGCTGAGCAATCGCTACGGCAATCGCAAGGTGTTCCTGGGCTCGGTCATCGCCTTCACCCTGGCTTCGCTGAGCTGCGGGCTGAGCAACAACATCTACGTGCTGATCGGCCTGCGCGCCGTGCAGGCTGCCGGCGGCGCCGGCTTCACGCCGTCCGCAACCGGCATCATCGTGGATCATTTCGGCGACGCGCGCGATCGCGCCGTCGGCCTGTTCGGCAGCATCTTCCCGCTCGGCGCCATGATCGGCCCGATCTTCGGCGGTCTGTTCGTCAAGTATTGGAGCTGGCGCGGCATTTTTCTGGTCAACGTGCCCATCGGCCTGCTCGTGATCGTGCTGGCATTGCGCTACGTGCCGCTGGATCCTCCGCACAAGCCGCGCGAGCGCTCGCCATTGGATCTCGTCGGCCTGCTGCTGCTCGGCTGCGCCCTGATCGCCGGCATGCTGGCGGCCACGTTTCTCGGCGATGCCAACGTGCACCTGTGGTCGCCCGCGTTCCTGCTGCCGCTCGTGGTGGCAGCGCTGGCCCTGCCGCTGTTTCTGCGCCACATCCGCCGCCATGCCAATCCGTTCATTGCGCCGCGCCTGATCCACGGCCCGGACTTCGGCATCGTCAACCTGGTCAACATCATTTATGGCGGCGCCACCATCGGCGTGCTGGTGCTGGTGCCGTTGTATGCCATCAATCGCTACCAGCTGAGCGCGCTCGACTCCGGCACCCTGCTCGTGGCCCAGGGCCTGGCGGCGATCACGTTCTCGACCATTGCCGCCTTCGCCTTGCGCCGCACCGGTTATCGCCTGCCGCTGTACGTCGGTGCGCTGATCAATGCCGCCGGCATGCTGCTGCTGGCCACAGGGCCGCTGGCAGGCATCTCGCCTTATGCCTGGCTGGCCGGGGCGGCGTTTCTGATCGGCACCGGCGGCGGCATGATCAATCCCGCCAGCCGCAACGCCGGCCTGCAGCTGGCGCCGCAGAAGGCACCCGCGCTGGCCGCCATCCGCTCCATGTGCATGCAGATCGGCAAGATCGTGACCATTTCGCTGGCCACCGCGGTGCTTGCCGGCGCCGCGAACCCGGGCCAGGTGCAGGCCTGGGTTTACTTCGGCGCCGTGTTCGTGCTGCTTGCCGCCATGCCCATCATCCACCGCGTGCCGGAACACCACGGCGCCTGGTAGGCGGATGCACAACTCAGGCGCGCACCGGCACCTGCTCGAGCGCCTGTGCCATGCGCTCCAGCGCCTCCAGCATGAGCGGCTTGGGCATGGCGAAGATGAAGCGCACATGCCCCGTCCCTACCCGGCCGCAGGCGGTGCCGACGGTGCACATGACTCCGGCCTGTTCGAGCAGGAACGTCTGCGGATCGGTCTCGAGCGCGTAATCCGTCAGATCCAGCCAGGCGACGTAAGTGGCTTCCGGCCGGGTGACGCGCGCATGCGGCATGCGTTCGGCCACGAACTCGGTGAGCAGGTCGCGATTACGCTTTAAATAGGCCAGGATGTCGTCCAACCACGGCTGGCATTCAGCAAACGCGGCGGCGGTGCCGACCAGGCCCAGATTGGCCGCGCCATGCATCGGGAAATGCCCGACGGCGCGCCATTTCTCCTCGTCGGCCTCGTTGCTGGTGATCAGTTGCGCGCATTTCAGCCCCGGCAGGTTGAAAGCCTTGGATGCGGCCGTGGCGGTGATGGTGTGTCCGGCCGCGGCCGCGCCCATGGCGGCATAGGAAATATGCTGGTGGCCGGGGAACACCAGCGGCGACCAGATTTCATCGGCGAACACGCGCCCACCCTTGCGCTCGACCAGTTCCTCGATGGCCGCCAGCTCCGCGCGGTGAAAAACCCGGCCGGTCGGATTATGCGGATTGCACAGCACCAACAGCCGGCCGCCCGTATCGAAGGCGCGCTCGAGCGCGGCCAGCACATGGGTGAAATGGTAGCCGTTCGAGTCCACGCTCATGGGCACTTCGATCACCTCGCGCCCGACGCTTGCCGGCACCGACAGAAACGGCATGTAGGACGGCGTCGGCACGATGATCTTGCCGCCCGGCGGCGTGAAATGCTCCATCGCCGCGCGGTAGACGGCGACCACGTCAGGCATTTCATGAATCCGCTCCCGCGGTACCTGCCAGCCGCTCTGGCGCTGCAACCAGGCTGCCACGCTGGCCTGCATCTGGTCTCGATAATGCTCGGGCAAATAGGCGAACAGGCCCTGCTCCACCGCGGCATGCAAAGCGTCCTTGATCGGCTGCGCCACGCCGTAGTCCATTTCGGCGACGAAGGCGCCAAGCGCGCCATCCTCGCGCTTCCACTTGGTGGCACCGGTGGCGCGCAAATCCGCCAGCGTGATCGCATCCAGTTGGGCAAAAGTGGGCACTGTGCAGACTCCTGTCGCAATAGGTCTCGCCCGCAGCGGGGCAAGCCAGGTCAGAAACTGGCATCCATTCTAACGCTGCCCCGCGCCGCCTGTCTGGCAGCACAAGGGGGATGACGGCGCTTGCCGCCATCCCGGGTGGAGCATGACCAGGCGCGCTGCAGCCGATTAGTTTGCGTACTTGGCCTGCACCACGTCGAAGGCGGGCTCGCCGTCCAGCGTGTTGACGCCATCGAGCCATTTGGCCACGGTGTCGAGATTGTCGCTGATCCAGGTCGAGGCGATCTCGACCGGATCGCGCTCATCCAGGGTGAGCGCCAGAATCCACTCGGACTGAGTCTTCTTCTCGATCTGGAACTGGGTCAGAAAGCGCGTCGCTTCGGGCTGCTCCGCGGCCAGCTCAGGAGTGACTACGGTCAGCACGTTGCTGACTGTATAGGCGATCTTGGAGTCGTCCTCGACCGCTTCCAGGTATTTGATGTCGTACTTGACGTTCATCCAATGCGGCTGCCAGCCAAGGAATGCGATCCATTTCTTCTTCTTGATCGCATTGCCGACCTGGACCAGCATGCCGCTGGTGCTGGATTCCACCAGCCGCCAATCGCCCAGGTTCTGGAAATTGTTCTTGATGGCGTCCTTGAGCGCCGAGTTGACCCCCGTGCCCGGTTCGATGCCGTAGATCTTCTTGTCGAACTTGTCGGCATATTTGGTCAGATCCGCGACCGAATGCACGCCTTCATCCCAGACATATTTCGGCACCGCGAGGCCCATGATTGGTTCGCGGATGTTGGTGGTCAGCTCCTTCAGCTCGCCTGCCTCGATCGCCGGGATCAGAAAGCCTTCCTCGTGCGGCAACCAGCCACCCAGGTAAGCATCCAGCTGGCCGTTCTTCATCGAGCCGACGGCAAACGTCGGACTCGCGCTGGTCTGCTTGGTGGCGTAGCCCATGGCCTCGAGCAATTGCGCGGCGACTTCCGTTTTCACCGTGATGCCCGGCCAGTTGGGCACGCCGAAGTGCACCTGCGGCGCCGCACTGGCAAGCGTCGTGGTGCCAAGCAGGAGTGCGCCGGCCAGCAGGCACAGGCCGGCCAAGGATTTTTGCAGCCTGGACTTTCTCCGCCGCTGGCGGCACAGGAAATGCTTCATGACAAGAACTCCTCCAGATTGAATCATGGGCAGGGATGCAACAGCATCCGCCATTATCCTGCCCGATTGATCAGCCAGTTACAAAACCACTCTACAAATCTGCGGTCCATTGCGCGGCGCAGACACTGCTTCAACCGGCGCCGGTGCGCGGGCCACCGCGCTGGGCCGTGACCCGCGGCGACTCGCCAAAGCGGGCCTTGTAGGCGCGGCTGAAATGGGCCAGATGCTCGAACCCCGTGGCCAGGGCGGCTTCAGTCACGCTGAGCCTGCTCGCGGCCAGAATCCGCTGCGCATGATCCAGGCGAATGGCCAGGTAGCAGCGCTGCGCGGTCTGGCCCACATGGGCCCGGAACAGGCGCCCGAGCTGGCGCTGGGACAGGCCGATGCGCCGGCTGAGCGCGGCAATCGACAGCGGCGCCTCCGTGCTGGCCTCCATGATCGCCAGCGCCCGGGCCACGGCCGCCGGCAAAGCCTGGCGGGCCGCGTTGCCGGATTGTGCATCTGGCGGCCGGCGTTCGTGCATGAGCTGGCGCGCCACCGCCGCCGCCAGCGTCGCGCCGTGGGTGCGTTCCAGCCATTCCAGCATCATGTCCAGGCTGGTGGTGCCGCCGGAGCCGGTCAGGCGCGCGCCGTCGAACACATAGCGCGCAGAGCTGATTTCCAGCTGCGGAAACTCCTCCCGGAACGCGGGCACGCTCTCCCAGTGCAGCGCCACCCGATGACCGGCCAGCACGCCGGCCCGGGCAAGGATGAAGGCAGCCGTCTCCAGGCCGCAGATCAGCCTGCCCTGGGCGGCCACCCGGCGCAGCCACAGCAGCTGCTCGCGGGTGACCGTCACCTCGGCCTCGTAGGACGACACCACCGCCAGCATTTCCCCGCGCGGCAGCTTGCCGGTGGCGCCGTCAACCGCCAGCGTGACGCCATTGCTGGCCGTCACCGGACGGCCGTCGCTGGACAGCAGCTCCCAGGCAAACAGCGCCCGCCCGAAACGGTTGGCCACGCGCAACGGCTCCAGCAGGCAGTACAGGGCCAACATCGAAAACTTGGGCAGCAGCCACACGCTGATCGTGCGCGCCGCCTGCTCCGGCGCCGGCAATGGCGGCAAATCCGGGCGGATGTAAACCCAGTCATCGCTCGATTCGATAGGCATGTCTTATATAATCAAATATAAGTCTGATCAAATCAAATCAAGCTGTGCGTCTGCTGTCACGCTAATGGCTCAGCCAGTCATCTGGCCGCACTGCCACTTGCAACCAAAAAAGAGATTGCCATGTCGTTCAACGCAACCCTGGATTCCAGCAACCGTCGCCTGACGCTGCAACATGGCGACGAGCAGCAGCAATTCGCGGCGCTGTGGCTGCGTGAAAACGCGCCCGACGAACATACCCGCGATCCGCTCACCTCGCAGCGCCTGATCGACAGCGCCCTGCTGTCCACAGACATCACCATCACGCGCCTGCAATGTGACGCCGCGCGCCTGGAGCTGACGTTCAGCGACGGCCATGCAACCGTGTTCGATCCGCAGGCCCTGCTGCAGCAAGGCGAAAGTGACGACGCGCTGGCCGAGCGCATGCTCTGGGACAGCAGCAGCCTGGAACAAGTGCCGGACGCGGATTATGCAGCGGCCGTCGCCGATGACAAGGCGCTCGGTGTCATGCTCGAGCAGTTGCGCTGCTTCGGCTTCGTGCGCGTGCGCGGCGTGCCCACCACCATGGACGGCATGCAGCCCTTGATCGATCGCGTCGGCCCGCTGCGGCGCACCAACTGGGGCGGCATCGCCGATGTGCGCTCGGTCGCCAACGCCTACGACCTGACCATGACCCAGCGCGGCCTGGAGCCGCACACGGACAATCCGTACCGCGAACCGATTCCCGGCTACATCTGGCTGCATTGCCTGCGCAATGCCGCCGAAGGCGGCGACAGCACGCTGGTCGACGGCTACATGGCCGCCCGCGTGCTCGCCGAGCGCGATGCCGATGCCTATGCGTGCCTGACCCAGACCCCGGTTCGCTTCCGCTATCGCGATGATGAGGCGCACCTGGAGAACTCGGGCCCGCTGATCGAGCTGGATCAGCACGGCCAGCCGTTTCGCGTGCGCTACAACAACCGCACCGAGTGCATTCCCGCGCTGCCACCCGCGCAACTCGAGCGCTACTACGCGGCGCGTCGGTATTTCTACGAACTGATCACCTCGGACGAGTTGACGTTGCGCCTCAAACTGGCGGAAGGCGAAATGCTGATCATGGACAACTACCGGCTGTTCCACGGCCGCACCGCCTACCAGCTGGCCGGCGGCGAACGGCACATGCGCCAGGGCTATGTCGATCGCGACAGCACCGACAGCCGCCGGCGCACGCTGCGCCGCCAGCAGGCGTTGGCGGCAGAAGCGGAGACGACGCCTGCATGAACCAAGCTGGTGGCCAATAGCCTAGCCTGCCTGCAGCCTGACCCAGGCGCGAGAGCCGCTCAACCGCCACTGCAGGATAGTTGCTCGCTTGCCTCCTGTGCCAGCTCCTGCTTTGCAGCCAGCGCGCGGGAAACCCGGGACACCGGCCTGCGGCCCAGCTCGGCGCACATGCGCCGGCCGGCCACGGCCACCTGCTCCAGCTCGATGCCGGTTTCTATGCCCAGGCCGTTGAGCATATAGACCACGTCTTCCGTGGCCACATTGCCGGACGCGCCCTTGGCGAAAGGACAGCCACCGAGGCCGGCGACCGCCGTGTCCACGGTGGCGATGCCGAGCTCAAGCACGGCATAGATATTGGCCAGCGCCTGGGCATAAGTATCGTGGAAATGCACTGCCAGCTGGCTCATCGGCACGGTCTTGGCGACCTCGGCCACCATGGCCCGCGCCTGGCCGGCCGTGCCCACGCCGATGGTATCGCCTAGCGACACCTCGTAACAGCCCAGCTCCACCAGGCGCTCGGCCACATGGACGACGTCGGCCACTGGGACATGCCCTTGATAGGGACAGCCCAGCACGCAGGAGACATAACCGCGGATGCGCACACCCTCGCTCCTAGCGCGCTCGGTCACCACCTCGAAGCGGCGCAGGCTCTCATCGATCGAGCAGTTGATGTTTTTCTGGGAAAAGGCTTCGGAGGCGGCGCCAAAGACGGCCACCTCCCGGGCACCGGCCGCAAGCGCATCCTCCAGCCCCTGCAGGTTGGGTGTCAAGACCGGATAGGTCACCCCCGGCCGACTCTGGATGCCGCGCAACACCCTGTCGCTGCCTGCCATTTGCGGCACCCATTTCGGCGACACGAAGGCGCCGGCCTCGATCGAAGGCACGCCGGCAGCGGCCAGCGCCTCGACCAAGGCAATGCGCGCGGCAATGGAGACTTCCCGCACTTCATTCTGCAGGCCGTCACGCGGGCCCACATCAACCACTCTCACGTATTCGGGAAACGCCATTGTCTATTCCATTGCCAGTTGCCGGGAATGCCGCGGCCGTGCGCGCGTGCAATGCCGATTATCAATCCAGCCTGCTGCTCAGAATACAGCAAACGACCAGCGGACCCGCCGTGCCTGCGCGGCATCTGGTTCATGATACAGCTCATGTCGATTCGGCGATATCCTGCGCGCCAGAAATGACGCGTTGTCAGCTACTCAGAACTCGCTGCCTGGGCCTGCTGCGAAGGGATGATGACGTACAATGGCTTGTCTGCACAAAACAAGCCCCTCTCATGCATTCTCCGGGCCTGGGCGCGCCGGCGACCGCGGCAAGGCATGACTGCGCCTTCGGATCATTGGCTGCAAGAAAAATGCTCAGAAAACCCGCACTTTCGCCTTCCAGCGCCGGCATTCTCTATATCTGCGCGGGCGCATTCTGTCTCACGGTCAACGACGCGCTGGCGAAATATCTGGATGATTACCTGCCGGTCATGGAAATCATTTTTTTCCGCATGTTGTTTTCGCTGCCGCTGATCATTGTCTTCGGCCTGCTTGCCGGCGGCCGCCAGGCGCTCGTCAGCCACGCGCCATGGCTACAGGCAATTCGCGGCGTCATTGCCATCATGGCGCCGATCACCTACATCACCGGCCTGGCGATACTGCCCCTGGCCGCCAATGCCGGCATTTCCTTTGCCTCACCGCTGTTCATCACTTTTTTTGCTGTTGTCCTGTTCGGCGAGCGCCCGGGCTGGCGGCAATGGGCCGCGACCGGCGTCGGCTTTGCCGGGGTGTTGTGCGTGATCCAGCCCGGCACGGCGGTGTTCTCCTGGGGCGCCTTCCTGCCGCTGGGCGCCGCGCTGGCCTATGCCATCCTCATGCTGAGCGCGCGCACGCTCGCCGAGCGCGGCGACAGCGTCTGGATCACCATGATTTATGCGACCGCGATCCCCCTGCTCATCAGCGCGCTGCCCCTGCCCTGGATCTGGCAGCAGCCGGGGCCGGCGCAATGGCTGGCACTGGTGGGTGCCGGCGTTTTCGGCGGCGCTGCCATCACCTTGATCACCCAGGCCTTTCGGGTTGGCAGCGCCTCGATCGTCGCGCCCTTCGATTACACCGGCCTGCTCTGGGCCGCGCTGCTCGGCTGGCTGTTCTGGGGCGAGATACCCACAGCCGCCGCGCTGTTCGGCATGTTCATCATCATCGTGTCCGGCGTTTATCTGGCGCTGCGTCAGGGCGCCCCACGCCGGCGCCGACTGCAACGTTAGCAGCGCTAGACCAATTCCCGGCGCCAGGCCTGGAACAGCGGCTCGATGCGATCATCGACTCCATGCGCCGCGCCGGCCAGGGCCCGATACAGGGCACCCGGCTCGGCCAGTTGCAAATGATGCGGATCGGTTGCTGCGGCCTGCGGGCGCCAACCGGCGGCGATGATCGTGCCCAGCACCCGCGCCGGCGCCAGAATGCCAGGCAAGGTGCCGGTGTGTTCGTCGATGCGCAGCGCTTCCGCCAGCACGGGGCAATCACCTTGGCTGATGTTCATCCGGCTGTGCAGGCGCACACCGGTTTCGCCGCTGCGCCCGAGCACCAGCAGTTCCTTGAGCAGAAGGCGCGCATCCGCGGCCAACCGGGCATTGGTGGAGCGATGCGCATTCGAGCCGCGGGCGGCGACGAATGGGCGCGCGTGCCAGATCAGGGTCGCGCCGGCACCGAGATCAAGCTCGGCGCGCCAGTCCGCGCGCCGGCCGGCGCCGTCATAGGCCACCATGCCGGTGGGCTCGATGATTTCCAGCACCACGCCGGGGCCGACGCGAATCTGCAACTCGAGCACATCACCGGCCAAAAGCGCGGTGCGGATGCCGACCAGGGCGATGCGCACATGCCGGCCGGCCATGCGCAGCGGGCGCGCCGCAAGCAGCTCGCCGTGCGCCATGTGCTTGATGCGCGCGCGCCCATCCACGAGCACGACTTCGATACGGGTGGGGTGCGACGTTGCGACCTGCTCAACCGTGGCGATGGTCGGCGCCCTGCCCTGCATCGGCGTGGCCGTGCGTGTGCTCGTGCGTATGGTAATAACCGCCGCCATCCTCGTCGGCGTGGAAATGCGGCGCCATCGGTCCCGGGTCGATGGCCACGTGCCTGCCGCTCTGGTAGTTCTGATGCAATGCCTGCACCCAGTCGCGCAGTTGCGTGGTGGTGGCCGGCTGTTTTTGCGACACGCCAAGCACCGGATCGCCTTCTCGCGCCGCCTTGGCATCGGCCAGCATTTGCTCGACGTCCACATCCACGTACGGGCCGAGGTCGATCTTGTTGATCACCAGCAGGTCGGCGCGGGCAATGCCGGGGCCGCCCTTGCGCGCCACGTCGCCGCCGCCGGCAACGTCGAGCACGAAGATCTGGGCGTCGATCAGGGCCGGCGAAAACGTGGCGGTGAGATTGTCGCCGCCGGACTCCACCAGCACCAGGTCGAGCGGCGCGAAATCGCGCTCCAAATCCTCGATCGCCAGCAGGTTCATGGTCACGTCGTCGCGAATGGCGGTATGCGGGCAGGCGCCGGTTTCCACCGCACGGATGCGCTCGGTCGGCAGCACGCCGGCGGAGCGCAGGTAGCGCGCGTCCTCGTCGGTGTAAATGTCATTGGTGATGACACCAATGCGAAATTCATCGGCCAGGTGACGGCAAATGCTGGCGATGATCGTGCTCTTGCCAACACCCACCGGGCCGGCAATGCCGAGGCGCAGCGCGCGCCGCTCTGTTTGTGGCTGGGTTTGGGTCTGCTCAGGCATGGAATAGCCTCCTGTGTCGCAAAGTGTGTTGTTCGGCCTGGAACTCCATTATCGGCGCACACACGGCCGGCAGCTGCGCGGGCTCCTGCACGGCCTGGGCCGCGGCCACGACCGCCGCCACGTGGGTGCCGGCGTCGAGCACCCAGCGGGTTGCCTGTGCCGGGGTCACCGGCAGCAGCTTCAAGGCGGCCGCGGCAATGCCTTGCAGGTCTTCGTAGCAGCAGACCTCGGCGCAGGCGGCTTCGCTCACGCCCAAGGCATGGCCGAGCACACCCAGGGCGGTGCCGCGTGATGGCGGCGCAGCCAATGCGGCCAGAGTGCGGATGCCGGCGCTGTCCAGCTGCAGCGACTGCGCCAGCAGCAACAACGCGCGGCCGAGCGTGTGCGAGACATGGCGCTGCGCGGCGGATGGCGTGCGCGCAGCAATTGCCCGCTCCAGCGCCACATAGTCGGCCGCAGTCTGGGCGGCGGCCATGCGCCAGGCGAGCACGCAGGCACTGCACTCCAGCGGCGTGATCGTGGCCAGGCGCGCGCGCATGAAGGCATACACTTCGTCGACCTGCAGGCCGGCGATGACGGCCGGCTCCAGCCCGGACGAATAGGAATAGGCGCCGGTCGGCACGCGCGAGTCCGCCAGCAGGAATGCATTGAACGCCGACGTGTTCAAGGTCTAGAACATCTGGTAGCGCTGCGCCAGCGGCAGCACCTCGGCCGCCTTGGGTTGCACCTGCTCGCCGTCGATGGCGACGTCGAAGG
>DATGUT010000080.1:0-9061 GCA_035301185.1 Salinisphaeraceae bacterium | reverse complement strand
CATTCGCCGCGCGTGGCATTGAAGCGAATCAATTCGGCCACGTGACGCCCGGTCTGCACCAGGCCCGGCGGGTAATTGAACAACTGCAGGTAGCGATTGTTCCACGCCACCAGGCGCAACTCGTGATCGACCACGGAAATGCCATGATCGACGTTTTCCAGCGCCGCCTGCAGAATGCTGCGATTGAACTGCAGCGCCTCGGCGGTCTCGTCGAGCAGCTGGGCCATGTCGCCGAGCTCGAGGTCCTTGTGGCGCAGGCCGGAGGCCAGCATGACTCGCGCCGAGGCACTGCCGACGATGCCGGCCAAGCGCCGTTCGGCAAACTGCAGCAGGCCGGCATCGGCGATCTGATGATAATGCAGCTTGGTGTCGCTTTGCTGGAAGTAGTCGAGCAGCGCCTGGCGGGCGGCCTGGATGCCGAGGAAGCGCTGCAACACCACTTCCAGCTCCGCCACGCGCACGGTCGGCGGATCGGGGTTGCGATAATCCGGACTCGGCGTGATGCCGATGTCCACGAAGGCCGCCGCCTGCGCGCGCTCGACCAGGCTTTGCTGGGTATTGCTCGACACCGCGGCCATGACCAGGATGTCTACCAGCAGGCTCCAGAACACGCCATGCACGAGCGGATCGCTGAAGGTCGCGCCGAACAGCGCCTGCGGGCGCAGCCAGGCGAGCCCGGCCGGGCCGGTCAGCAGCCATTGCGAATCCAGCCAGCCGAACGCGGAGATGTTGGGCAGTACCAGCGTGTACAGCCATACGAAAACCCCGGCGCTGAGGCCGGCGACCACGCCGCGGCGGCTGATGCCGCGGATGTACAGCCCGCCCAGCATGGGTGGCAGGAACAGGATGGCGCCGGCAAAGGCGATCAGGCCGATCGAGGCCAGCGCTTCGGTGGTCGCGATCAGGCTGTAGAAGCAGTAGGCCAGGAACAGGATCGACAGGATCAGCAGACGGCGGATGCGCAGCAGCCAGGCGCTGAGGTCGTGGCGCGCGAGCAGATGCAGGCGCGGCAGACGCATCAGGATCGGCACCACGATGTCGTTGCAGATCATCGTCGACAAGGCCACCGACGCCATGATGACCATGCTGGTGGCGGCGGACAAGCCGCCAACGAAGGCCAGCAGGCCCAGGGTGTCGCTGTCGGCCAGCATGGGCAGGGCGAGCACGAAGCGATCGGGCGCCACGTCGCCATCGGGAAACGTGGCCAGCCCGGCGATGGCGATCGGCAGCACGAACAGCGCCATGCCCACCAGGTACAGCGGGAACAGCCAGCTCGCGGTGCGCAGATCTTTGGCGGCGGTGTTTTCCACCACCCCCACATGGAACTGGCGCGGCAGGCACAAAATGGCCGCGATCGAGAGCAGGGAAGTGGTGAAGAACAGGGGATTGAATGGCGTGCGGCTGTAGAGCGCAGCCGTCTGTGGGTTGGATACCGCGGCCGCGTAAATATCGCCGAGGCCGTCAAACAGGCCCCAAACAACGAAAATCCCGACCGCCAGAAAGGCCAGCAGCTTGACCACCGATTCGAAGGCGATGGCCAGAATGATGCCCTGGTGCGATTCGCGCGGATTGACATGGCGGGTGCCGAACAGCACGGAAAACAGGGCCATGGCGGCGGCCACGTACAGCGCCGTGTCGGTGAACGGCGACTCCGGCTGCGCCGTCGGCATGTGCGCGCCTTGGGTCAGGGTGCTGAAGGACATGGTCAGCGCCTTCAGCTGCAGCGCGATGTAGGGCAGCACCACCAGCAGGGCGATGACCGAAACCAGCGCCGCCAGGCCCTGCGACTTGCCGTAGCGGGCGGCGATGAAGTCGGCGATGGAGGTGGTGTTTTGCTGCTGCGCGATGACCAGGATCTTGCGAAACACCGGCGTGAACACGATCAGGGCGATCATGGGGCCGAGATAAATCGGCACGAAGCTCCAGCCAACCGTGGCGGCGCTGCCGACGTTGCCGTAAAACGTCCACGAGGTGCAGTACACCGCCAGCGACAACGCATAAATGACCGGCCGCGAACCCACCCGGTCGCGGCGCAGCGCCAGGCGATCGCCATACCAGGCGACGGCAAACAGCAGGCCGATGTAGAGCAGCCCGATGACAATCAGAAGCCAGGCATTCACGCTCGTGCAAATCCCAAATACATGCCGCAAGGCCTATCATTCCATAGAATTGGGTACGCAGTAACCCGCATGCATGCATGCTTGCCGCGCCTGCGCACCTGGTGTCGGCCGTTTCCGGCTGCCGGCTTTCCTGCATCGGCAGGCGGCGCTTGCTTATAATGACGAGCCAAACTGCAACGGAATTGTTCTGCGATGCTTGACCCGAAACTTCTGCGCAACGAGACGCAGGCAGTGGCCACTGCGCTGGCGCGGCGCGGCTATGATTTTGACGTGGCGGCTTACGATGCGCTCGAGGCCCGGCGCAAACAGCTGCAGGAGCGCACCGAATCGCTGCAGGCCGAACGCAATCAGCGCTCCAAGGCCATTGGCAAGGCCAAGGCCGCGGGCGATGACATCGCGCCGCTGAAGCAGGCCGTGTCCGGCCTGGGCGAGCAATTGGATGCCGCCAGGCAGCAATTGCAGGCAGTGCGTGCCGAACTCGCCGCCATGCACAGCGACATGCCCAACCTGCCTGACGCTTCCGTGCCGGACGGTGTCGACGAGAGCGAGAACGCGGAGATCCGGCGCTGGGGCGACGTGCCCGAGTTCGATTTCGAGGTGCGCGATCACCTGGCCCTGGGCGAGGGCCTGCAGGGCATGGACGCCGCTGTTGCCGCGCAGATGACCGGCGCCCGCTTCATGGTGCTGCAGGCGGATATTGCGCGCCTGCACCGGGCGCTGATCCAGTTCATGCTGGATGTGCATGTGCGCGAACACGGCTACCGCGAATTCAACGTGCCGTACGTGGTGCGCGCGCATGCGCTGTTTGGCACCGGCCAGCTGCCCAAATTCGACGAGGATTTGTTCCGCCTCAACGAACCGGCGGATTATTACCTGATTCCGACGGCGGAAGTGCCGCTGAGCAATCTCGTCGCCGACAGCATTGTCGCTGCCGACAGCCTGCCGCGCCGCTACACCGCGCATACGCCGTGTTTCCGCGCCGAGGCCGGCGCCGCCGGGCGCGACGTGCGCGGCATGATCCGCCAGCATCAGTTCGAGAAAGTGGAACTGGTGCAGATCGTGGCGCCGGAGGACTCGTATGCCGCCCTGGAAGAGCTGACCGGGCATGCCGAAGTCATCTTGCAGCGCCTGCAGCTGCCGTATCGCGTCGTCGCCCTGTGCACCGGCGACCTGGGCTTTGCCGCCGCCAAGACCTACGACCTGGAAGTCTGGGTGCCGAGCCAGGACATGTACCGCGAGATCTCCTCGTGCAGCAATTGCGAGGCGTTCCAGGCGCGGCGCATGCAGGCCCGTTATCGGGACCCGGAAACCGGCAAGCCGAAACTGGTGCACACGCTGAACGGCTCCGGCATCGCGGTCGGGCGCACCCTGGTGGCGGTCATGGAAAACTATCAGCGGGCGGATGGCAGCATCGGCATCCCCGACGCCTTGCAGCCGTTCATGGGCGGCCAGCAGGAAATCCGCCCGCCGGCAGCCTGAGCCGCGCCTATTTCTGCGGCAGCTGCGGCCACAGCTCGCGCAGCAGCTGCTCGTACTCCGGTCCCGGAAACGTGGCCATGGCGCGCTCCTGCACCTCTGGCGTGAGATGCGGCGCGAACGTGGTGATGAACTGCTGCATGTAGCTGCGCAGGAACAGATTGCGGCGCAGGCCGATGTGGGTGGTGCTGGCCTGGAACAGGTGGCTGGCGTCGAGCCGGGCCAGGTCGCCGTCCGTGGCCGGGTCATAGGCCATGTTGGCGACAATGCCGGCGCCCAGCCCGAGGCGCACATAAGTCTTGATGACGTCGGCATCCACGGCCGTCAGCACCACATCCGGCACCAGGCCGACGGCGGCAAAAGCGTCGTCGAGGCGCGAGCGGCCGGTAAAACCAAAGGTATAGGTGACGATCGGATGCGCGGCCAGGGCCGTCAGCGTCAGTTTCTCCGCCGCCGCCAGCGGATGATCGCGCGGCACCAGCACGCAACGATTCCAGTGATAGCAGGGCAGCATGAGCAACTCGTCGAAGTGCTCCAGCGCCTCGGTGGCAATGGCCAGGTCCGCTTCGCCGGCCGCGGCCCAGCCGGCGATCTGCGGCGGCGCGCCCTGGTTCAGGTGCAGTGAAACCTTGGGATAGCGGGTGCGGAACGTGGTGATGGTGTCCGGCAGGGCGTAGCGCGCCTGGGTATGGGTCGTGGCCACCGTCAGCTCGCCGCTGTCGCCGGCACGGAACTCGCTCGCCAGACGCTGGATGTTGTCCACCTCGCCCAGCACGCGGCGGCTGATGTCGAGGATGGCTGTGCCGGCGGTGGTGAGCTGGCTGATGTGCTTGCCGTTGCGCTCGAAGATCTGCACGCCCAGCTCGTCCTCGAGCAGCCGGATCTGCTTGCTGACTCCGGGTTGCGAGGTGCGCAAGGCCTCGGCGGCGGCGGTGATGTTCAGGTTGCGCCTGACCACTTCGTTGATGTAAACCAGCTGGCGCAGCTTCATGGATGTGCAATCATGCTCAGACGGCGGCAGTGCGCATCAACGCCCGCCATGGCGCTGAAAAGGACCGATTCCATTGCCGTGCTGGAATCGGCCCGCGTGCGCGGAGGTTGTCGCTCCGGAGCAGTCTAGTCTTCACCCATCAGGGCGGCCAGAATCGACAGCAGGCTCAGGAACAGGTTGTACAGGGACACGAACAGCATCACCGTGGCGCTGATGTAGTTGGTTTCGCCGCCGTGGATGATCTCGCCGGTCTGGTACAGGATGACGCCGGACATGAGCAGGATGAACAGCGCCGAGACCGCCAGCGACAAGGCCGGGATCTGGAAGAAAATGGCGCCCAGGCCGAGCAGGAAGGCGACCAGGATGCCGGTGAACAGGGCGCCGGCCCACTGGTTGAAGCGCCGGCCCGAGATCAGCGCATAGGCCGACAGGCCGGTGAACAGCGCCCCGGTGCCGCCCAGCGACAGCAGCACGATCTCGCCGCCGTTGGCCAGGCCGCTGATGTACATGTTGAGAATCGGGCCCAGGGTATAACCCATGAAACCGGTGAGGGCGAACACCGACACCAGCCCGAGGCCGCTGTTCTTGGTGCGCTCGACGGCAAACAGCAGGCCGAAATAGCCCACCAGAGTGATGATCAGGCCCGGATGGGGCAGGTTCAGCGCCATGGCCGTGCCGGCGACCGCTGCCGCGAACAGCAGGGTCAGCGACAACAGCATGTAAGTGTTGCGCAATACGTTGTTGGTAGCCAGCGCGACCTGCGCCCGGTTACCGGTCATGGAACGTTCAAACGGCATATCCTTGTACTCTCATTGGAATGTGGCTGAAACTGACGCTAGCATAGCAAGTTCTCGCACCATTTAGAATTGGGATGGCGGCTGCCATTGCAAGGGGGGCGCATGCGGGCAACAACAGCGCTGCGGCTGTGGGCGTTGCTGGCGATTCTGCTGTATGCAAGTGCTGCTCATGATGGGACCAGCGACGAGCTGCAATGTTCCAGCGCACCGCAGGCCTGGCCCGCGGCCACCGGCGCTCCCACGGCGCAGCCAGGGGACGATGTGCCTGACATCAGGATCCTGTGCAATCCGGGTTTTGTCATTGGCTATGATCGCCGCCGCGGCAGCGCGGCCTGGGTCGCTTATCGGGTCACGCCGGTGCTGGATTATCGCCACCTGCCGCGGCCAGAGTTCCAGCCCGATCCACGCGTCGAGCATGCCGCGCCGCACGCGATTTATCGCCAGCGCAAGTACGATCGCGGCCACCTGGCGCCCAATTACGCCATGGCCCAGCTGCATGGCCGCAAGGCGCAGATCCACAGCTTTTATTTCAGCAACATTGCGCCGCAGAGCCAGCGCCTGAACCAGCTGCTGTGGCAGCGCCTGGAGGAAATCGAGATCGATCGGCTGGCGCCGCGCCTCGGCCGGCTCTGGGTTCTGGTCGGCCCGATTCATGGCGCCGCTGAAAGCCCTGTGCCGAGCGCGTTTTTCCGCATCTGGCTGGGGCGCATGGGTGATGCCGGCCCGTGGCAGGCGATGGCGTTTCGGGTGCCACAGGCTGTGCACGGCGACGAGCGCCTGGATGATTTTCTGGTCTCGATCCGCGCCATAGAAGAGGCCACCGGCCTGGATTTCTTCTCCAATCTGGCGCAGCCGCTGGAGGATGCGCTCGAGGCGCAGCCAGCCGCCGCCGAGTTGTGGGGCTTCCATCAGCATGCCTGCATGCCGGCCCGTTACCGCAGGCACTGGCGCCAGCGCGATGGCATCGTGCTCGACTTCGAGCGTTGCGATTAGGGCGGCATGTTATCCTTTGTTGTCCATGGCTGGCGCATCTTCTGGGGGCATTGCGGCCGGCGTCTCGCTTGCCGCCAGCAGTTGATCGACGCGCAGCTCGGCATTTTGCAGCAGCTCGCGGCATTGCCGGGTCAGGGCCACGCCGCGCTCGAACTTGGCCAGGGCCTGTTCCAGGCCGACGTCGCCGCTCTCCAGCGTCTCGACCAGTTGTTCGAGTTCGTGCAGCGCAGTCTCGAATTGCGCCAGCTGCGGGCTCGCTTCGTCGGCGGTCGCATCCGTGGCATCGCTTTTGGCGGTCATGTTTTGCCTCCCCGTGCGGGCGGAGTTTGCTTGCAATTTGGCCGCCCAGTGTAACCTTCATTGGCGGCGCCGTCTTGCCACGCTCGCCAGCTTGGCTTAACGTGCGCAGCGCCAGTCCATTTGTCGAGGAATCATCCCATTAGCTACGACGCTACCGATATAGAAGTTTTGAGCGGGCTCGACCCGGTGCGCAGACGCCCGGGCATGTTCACCGATACCAGCCGCCCGAACCACCTGGTCCAGGAAGTCATCGACAACAGCGTGGACGAGGCCTTGTCCGGCCATGCCAAAGAGATCCTGGTCACCCTGCATGCCGATGGCTCCATCGCCGTCAGCGACGACGGCCGCGGCATGCCGGTCGACATCCATCCGGGGCAGGGGGTGCCGGGGGTGGAGCTCATCCTCACGCGGCTGCATGCCGGCGGCAAGTTCTCCAACAAGCAGTATCGCTTCTCCGGCGGCCTGCATGGGGTCGGCGTGTCGGTCGTCAATGCCCTGTCCACGCGGCTGGTGGCCGAAGTCTGGCGCGGCGGCAAGCATTATGCAATGACGTTCGCGCATGGCGAGCGAGTGAGCGAACTCGAGGTGGTCGGCTCGTGCGCGAAATCCCGCACCGGCACGCGCCTGCGCTTCTGGCCGAACGCGGATTATTTCGACTCGATCAAGCTCAACCTGGAACGGCTCAAGCACCTGCTGCGCGCCAAGGCGGTGTTGTGCCCGCGGCTCAAGGTCGTGCTGGTGGACGAGGCGCGGGACGAACACAGCACCTGGCAGTATGCCGACGGCCTGCTGGATTACATGGCCGCTGCCATGGCCGATCTGGAATGCATCATTGCACCGGCGTTCAACGGCCATTTCGATGCCGGTGAGCAGACCGTGGACTGGGCCCTGACCTGGTTGGCGCCGGAGCAGCCTGCCAGCGAAAGCGTCACGGAGAGCTATGTCAATCTGATTCCGACGCCGCTCGGCGGCACCCATGTCAACGGCCTGCGCAGCGGCTTGACCGACGCCGTGCGCGAATTCTGCGAGCTGCACGATCTGCTGCCGCGCAACGTGCGCATCGCGCCGGAAGACGTGTGGCATGGCTGCAGCTACGTGCTGTCGGTGAAGATGATCGAGCCGCAGTTCTCCGGCCAGACCAAGGAGCGGCTGTCATCGCGCGACATCAGCGCCCTGGTTGCCGGCGCGGTCAAGGATGCCTTTTCCCTGTGGCTCAACAGCCATGCGGAGACGGGCCAGGCGCTGGCAGCGCAGATCATCGGCAATGCCCGCGCCCGGGCGCGCTCGGCGAAGAAGGTCAAGCGCAAGCGCGTGGTGTCGGGCCCGGCCCTGCCGGGCAAGCTGACCGACTGCGTCAGCGATGATCCGGCCCGCTCCGAGCTGTTCCTGGTCGAGGGTGATTCCGCCGGCGGCTCGGCCAAGCAGGCGCGGGATCGCAACTTCCAGGCGGTGATGCCGCTGCGCGGCAAGATCCTCAACGCCTGGGAGGTCGAGTCGGAAGACATCCTGGCATCGGAGGAAATCAGCAACATCAGCATTGCCCTGGGGCTGGAGCCGGCGAGCACCAACCTGTCGCGGCTGCGCTATCACAAGGTCTGCATCCTGGCCGATGCGGATTCCGATGGCGCCCACATCGCGACCCTGCTGTGCGCCCTGTTCCTGCGCCATTTCCGGCCGCTGGTCGAGCAGGGCCATGTGTTCGTCGCCATGCCGCCGCTGTATCGCATCGATGCCGGCAAGGATGTGTTCTACGCGCTCGACAACGAGGAACGCGACGCCATCGTGCACCGGCTCGAAAGCGAAAAGAAGAAGCGCCGCATCGGCGTCACCCGCTTCAAGGGCCTGGGCGAGATGAGCGCGCTGCAACTGCGCGAGACCACCATGGCGCCCGACACCCGGCGCCTGGTGCAGCTCACGATCGAATCGGCCGCGGTCGATGAAATGCTCGACATGCTGCTTGCGCGCAAGCGCGCCGCCGATCGCCGCCAGTGGCTGCAAACCCGTGGCCACGAAGCAGAGCTTTGATCCGACAATGACCCGTGGATACCGGCCATGACTGATTTATTCGAAACCGAAAGCGAACAGCAACCGCTGCTCAGCTTCGCCGAGAAGGCGTATCTGGATTACGCCATGTACGTGATCCTCGACCGCGCGCTGCCGCATATCGGCGACGGCCTCAAGCCGGTGCAGCGGCGCATCGTCTATGCCATGTCGGAGCTGGGCCTGTCGGCCGGCGCCAAGCCGAAGAAGGCGGCGCGCACGGTCGGCGACGTGATCGGCAAGTTCCATCCGCACGGCGATGCCGCCTGCTACGAAGCCATGGTCATCATGGCCCAGGACTTCACCTATCGTTATCCGCTGGTGGACGGCCATGGCAACTGGGG
>DATGUT010000079.1:0-6725 GCA_035301185.1 Salinisphaeraceae bacterium | reverse complement strand
TCCGGCGCCATCCAGCACCTGGCTGGGATCAAGGATGCCGGCACGATTGTCGCCATCAACAAGGACGCGGAGGCGCCGATCTTCGAGATCGCCGACTTCGGCCTGGTGGGCGATCTGTTCGAGATCATCCCGCAGCTGGATCAGGCGGTGAGCTGAAGCCACCCAGCCATGACACGAGGCCGGCGCCATGCCGGCCTTTTTTATGGCTGGGATGTCAACCTGGCCTGCCATGATGCAGTGCAGTCGCGGCGCTGTGCCTTGGCAAACACAGACACCGGGTGCAAAACAAACCAGTGGGCGCAAGGAACCGGATCATACTTTAGTTTCATCTACATCTGGCAATAACATATCGACGGCATCTTGCCGACATTTGTCGGAGCTGCGCCCCTGCACCGAAGCTGCCTGGATTCTCCTTGCTCATCAAGCCATTAACATCAAGATACAATCTTCATCACAAACCCGCGCTGAAGCTGCTGCATATTTCCTGGTGGCCACTGCCGGGGTTGCGCAGCCGGTGGCGGAGGCTACCAGTCAGATTGCGGTTCGTGTACGCTGGATATGTATGCAATCGATGCGGCCGAAGCACGAAGTTTTTACGCAGCGAAACTGATCGCCAAAATGCTATTCTTCGGCAACCGATTGCACATGACTTGAACAAGGGCCCACCAGGGCTTCCACTGCGAAGGAGGCGACAATATGTTGCATACCACCAAAAAAATAACATTACGTTCAGCCATAGCGGCACTCGTGGCATTCGGACTCACAGCCGTCACAAGTTCAGCCATGGCAGTCACGCTGGATCAGATCAAGGACCGCGGTTATGTGCGGATAGCGGTCGCAAACGAGATCCCCTATGGTTACGTGGATGTTGGCGGCAACGCCAAGGGCGCCGGTCCGGACGTCGCCACGGCCGTTCTGAAAAACATGGGCATCGAAGACATCCAGTGGACCGTTACCGATTTCGGCTCGCTGATTCCGGCAGTCAAGGCCAACCGGGTCGACATGGTCGCCGCGGAAATGGCGATCCTGCCGCAACGCTGCGAAGCAGTGGACTACTCGGCACCCAACTCCACTTATGGTGAGGGCCTCATGGTTGCCAAGGGCAATCCGAAGGACATTCACTCCTTCGAGGAATTTGCCGAACGCGACGACCTCACGGTCGCCATCATGTCCGGCGCCGATCAGCTGGAATACATGCAGGCCCTGGGCGTGCCGCAAAGCCAGATGATCATGGTTAATGCCAACACCGACGCCATCGCCGCCGTGGCCACCGGCCGTGCCGATGCCTACGCCGCAACCGGCCTGACTGCCTACAACCTGTCGCAGAAGAGTGACAAGGTGCAATTTGTAGACAACTTCGAAGATCCGGTCATCGATGGCGAAGTGGTACGCAGCTGGGGCGGCTTTGTATTCGACGAATCATCCGACGAGTTCCGCAAAGCCTTCAACGAAGCACTCAAGGAATACAAGAAAACGGACGAATGGGCCGAAACCCTGCACAGCTACGGCTTCAACAAGACCGATACCCAGGCCTCGTTCGAAAAAACCACCGAGGAACTGTGTGGCGACTCCTATGACGCAGCAGAAGGCTGAATCCTTTACGTGAGGTAAACGCAATGGGCGCGGCGTCTGCCTTGGGTGGACGCCGCATCCATTTTCCCAGACGCTGCCGGCAACCTGTTGCTCGGCCAAGGGGGTAAGCATGGATTGGCTAAATTATTTGGAACTGCTGTTGCCGGGCATTTGGGTCACGGTGCAGCTGACCATTTATTCCACCATTCTCGGCGCCATCTTTTCCTTCGCCTTTGGCCTTGGCAAGCTGTCCAACAACTGGCTGATCAAGCTGCCGTCCGCGACCTTCGTCGAAATCTTCCGCGGCACGTCGTTGCTGGTACAGATGTTTTGGCTGTTTTACGCCCTGCCCATCATCGGCCATGCCATCGGCATCGACGCGCGCATTCCTCCAATCATCGCCGGCATACTCGCTCTGTCAGCCAATATCGGCGCGTACGGTGCGGAGGTGGTGCGCGGTGCCGTCCTGGCTGTGTCCAAAGACCAGTATGAAGCGGCGCTGGCGATGAATTTCACGCCACGGCAGACATTGTGGAGAATTGCCTTGCCGCAGGCACTGCCCGAAATGATGCCGCCATTCGGCAACCTGGCCATCCAGAATCTCAAGGACACCTCGCTGGTATCCCTGATTACCATTGCCGACATGGCGTTTCTGGCGCAAAGGCTGCGCAACCTAACCGCAGACAGCATCACAATCTACACCATCGTGCTGTTCCTGTATTTCTTCATGTCGCTGTTTTTGGCTTATCTCATGGGCCTGCTGGCAAAACGCATCGGCACTTGGCGCTCCACCGGCAGATCATAGGGGGACATGACATGTTATTCGGAATCGAATGGGACACCAGCAGTACGCTGGCCTTTGCCATGTCGATCATACCGATCCTGCTCGTCGGCGGGATCACGACGATCAAGGCAACCGTCATCGGCTTCTTGCTGGCCATGGTCCTCGGCCTGGTGCTGGCCGGCCTCAAGGGCATGCCCGTCAAGATCATCAGCTGGCCGGCTTCGTTCGTGCTGGAATTCCTGCGTGGAACACCACTGCTGATTCAGCTGTTTTTCGTCTTTTATGTATTGCCACAGGTCACCGGATGGCTCATACCCGCTTTTGTAGCGGGCGCAATTGCCCTGGCATTGCAGTACAGCGCGTATTGCGCGGAAGTCTATCGAGCCGGCATCGAAGCCGTGCCATACGGTCAACGCGAGGCATCTCGTGCGCTTAATCTGCCTCCGCTGCACACATTTACCTACATCATCATCCCCCAGGCCATTCCCCGGGTCATTCCGGCGTTGGGCAACTACGTCGTGTCAATCATCAAGGACACCCCGGTACTCAGCGCGATAACCGTACTGGAAATGCTCTCGGCCGCCAGCATTATCGGCGATCGCACATTCAACTACATGGTGCCGCTGACCATCGTCGGCGCCATGTATCTGATCCTGACCGTATTCGCGGCCACATTGGTGCGCATCATTGATGCTGCTCTGCCCAAACAAGGAATCCCACTGAAATGAGCAATCCAATCGTTAAATTCGACAAGGTCACCAAGCGCTTCGGCAGTTTCGAGGTGCTGCGCGAACTCGACTTCGAAGTCCAGCAGGGCGAAAAGGTCACGATCATCGGCCCGTCCGGTTCCGGCAAATCCACCGTGTTGCGCGTGCTGATGACACTCGAGCCGATACAGGAAGGCGTGGTCTACGTGGGTGATCAGCCGCTCTGGCACGAGCAGAGCGATAACGGAGAATTGGTTCCAGCGAGCGAAAAACACCTGCGCTCCATGCGCAATCAGATGGGCATGGTGTTCCAGTCATTCAATCTGTTTCCGCACATGACCGTGCTGCGAAACATTACCGAGGCACCGATCAACGTGCTCAAGATAGCCAAGAAGGAAGCGCGCGAACGGGCCCAGGAGCTGCTGGATATGGTCGGGCTGGCCGACCAAGCCAACAAGTATCCGGCCCAGCTGTCCGGCGGCCAGCAACAGCGGGTCGGCATCGCGCGGGCACTGGCCATGCGTCCGAAAGTCATGCTGTTTGACGAGCCCACCAGCGCCCTGGACCCGGAACTGGTCGGCGAAGTGCTGGGTGTGATCCGCCGCCTTGCCACGGAACACGACCTGACCATGCTGCTGGTGACGCATGAAATGGAATTTGCCCGTCAGTTTTCGGACAAGGTCTGCTTTTTTGATCAAGGCAAAATCCGCGAATCCGGACCGCCGGATAAGATCTTCACTGCGCCCAAGGAGGAACGCACTCAGGAGTTCCTGCACGCGGTCCTGCATCCCAACGAGTAGGCCGCAGCGCGGCCAGCCCCTGCCGATCCGAGTTGACGCCCGCTGACGAGCGGGCGTTTTTGCATCAGGCGCATGTTACAGGGTCAGCTGACGCTTCCTTAACCAGGTGGCGGTCGCAGCGGACTGTTCGGACTGTCCGGTCCGGGCACGATGACGGCTTCGACCCGCTCATTGGCGGCGCGCCCTTGCGCGCTGTTGTTGCTGGCGACCGGCTGGCTGCTGCCGAAACCGCGGGCGCCGATACGCCGTGCGGCAACGCCTGCATCCACCAGCGCCTGTGCCACCGCTCGCGCCCGCGCATCCGATAACGCCAGGTTGTAGGCGGCAACCTTGTCCGCAGTGAGCAAATCCTGCTGTTCGAGCTGTGGATTGGCCTGTACGAACCGCTCCAGCTCCTGCTCCGGGGGCTTACTGTTGCTGGTGTGCCCGAGAATGACCACGCCAATGGCAGGACTTTGCTGCAGAATGGTAGCCAGCTGCACCACAGCCGGCCGCGAACTGCTGGTCAATTGCGCCGTACCCGGCTGAAAACTGAAGCTGCCAAGCATGCCCGGAACCACCCGCTGGCCCACGAGGCGCTCGCCGCTGGCCGCCGCCGCCCGGCGTGCGGCTGCGGCCTGGGCGCGCTGGCGCTCCAGTTCGCTGTTGACCTCGTCCAACTCAGCCAAATTGAGCTCGCGCAGAGCCGTATACTGCGCGATCTGCGCCAGACGCTGGGCGCGGTGAGCATGCTCTTCAATACGGCGCAGTTGCTCGGGGTCGCGTTTGTCCGCATCGCTTTGCAACCACAATTGCTGCGCCTGCTCGAGTTCATCGCGCGCCTGTTGCAGTTCCGCCGCCGTATGCACATTTACATCCTGCTGGGCTTGCGCGGCCGCCACTGCCGACTGCGCCCTTTCCAGTGGCAAAAAGGTGTCGGGCTCGGCTCCATAGCCTTTCTGCACCTGCTGCTGCAATGCCTTGTCCTGTGCTGCCGCTCCGGTCACGCCAGGCGCGGGCGGGATGGCCGCATCAGGATCAAAAGCCATACACCCGCCCAGCCACGGCAACACACAGGCACTGATTACCAGTGCGCGAGTCACAAGTGCGTGCTTCATGGCCGCACCTCGCTGTCGGCTGCGCCCCGCGCATCCAGCTTGTCCCGCAATTTGTCCACCTGGCTGGCGACGGCCAGCGCCTGGTTTCGCACCCGCGCCAGGCGCACATCCAAGCGCGCCGCGTCCACCAGATCCTGGATGCGTTCGCGCTCTTGCGCGTTCGGTTGCCGCCCCTGCCGCGCCGCATTGTAAATAATGTCGCGCGCCAGCGTCAGACGCCGGCGCGCTGCATCCAGTGCGCGCGGGGAAAAATCGTTCGCGTTTTCCGCCTGTGCATCCCGCAGCGCCTGTTCCGCTGGCTCCAGCGGCGATAAATCAGGTTCGATGGCCTCGGCCTGCCGGTCGGGCTGCGCCTCCCCATCAATGCCGGGGATGTAGGCACAGCCGGTAGCCAGCAGCAGAAAAAACAATACACAGCACAGCGTAGCCGCACACAAGCGGCGCCGCGCGTGGAGTGTCGCAGCTTGATTCCTGTTTGAATAGCGCAAAAGGAGACGTCCCATTTTGGCAATACGATCGCAGAGTCTATCAGCGCAGCCGGCAATATCGAAATTTTCATGTCGCTTTGCAGATTGCGGCGAAATGTGCCCGCGCCGCGGCAAGCGTGGCCGGGCGGCCCACATCGAGCCAAACCCCCGCATGATGCAGGCCTTGCACCCGCCCCGCGGCTGCTGCGCGGCGGATGACCTGTGCCAGCGGAAAGCTGGGTTCGCTTTCCCGGGCAAACAAGTCGGGCGCATAAACGCCGATGCCGGCATAGGTGTATTGGCGCGGTGCATTGCTGACGCAACCGCCCTGCAGGGCGAAGTCACCGGCATGATGGTGGGGCGGATTGTCAACCAGCACGACTCGCGCGCTCCCTGCCACCACTGCCGGCTCCCTCAGTCGCGCGAAATCAAAATCGGTGAATGTATCCGCGCTGACCAGCAGAAACGGCGCCTTGCCGAGCAGTGGCAATGCGGCTCGCACGCCGCCGCCGGTATCGAGCGCACCCGCTGTCTCCAGCGAGTAGTGAATGCGCAGGCCAAAACGACGGCCATTGCCCAACGCGGCCTGTATCTGGCCAGCATGCCAGGCAATGTTGATGATCACCTCCTTGAAGCCAGCGCGTGCCAGCGCCAGCAGATGGTGCTCGATCAATGCCCGCTGGCCCACTTGGAGCAGCGGTTTCGGCGTGTCATCGGTCAACGGTCGCAGGCGCTCGCCACGGCCGGCCGCCAGCAGCATGGCTTTCATTGCGGTATTGGCAGCGCCAGCAGCGGCTGCAGCGGCGCCAGCTCCGGATAAGCCGCCACGACCGGCTGCAGGTAGGAGACGAAACGCGGTGCATCAGCAATATAATGCGGCTTGCCATCACGGTGGGCGATGCGGGCAAAAATGCCCAGCACCTTCAGGTGGCGCTGTACACCCATGAGTTCGACATCGCGTTTGAAGGTGGGAAAATCTGCAGCCACGGCAATGCCCTGTGCTCGTGCGCGCTGCCAGTAATCACGCAGCCATGGGTTGATGCGCGCCTCGGGCCAGCTGATGAAGGCATCCTTGAACAGGCAGGCGATGTCGTAGCTAACGGGGCCGTACAGCGCATCCTGAAAATCGATGATGCCGGGCAGCGGCTCGCTGATCATCAGATTGCGCGGCATGTAATCGCGATGCACGAATACCCGCGCCTGGCGCATGGCATTGTCAAGCAAGAAAGCGAAGGCATCATCCACGCCGGCCAACTCAGCGCGAGAAAGCTCGTAACCCAGGTGACGCGGCAGATACC
>DATGUT010000078.1:0-2631 GCA_035301185.1 Salinisphaeraceae bacterium | reverse complement strand
TGATATCCGCACCCTGTTGCTGTAAACACGGACAAGGCCGACAGGCACAAACGCAAATAAGGAACGACAGGCATGGCGCAGGAAATCAAGGTCCCGGACATTGGTGACTTCGAGGCGGTGGAAATCATCGAGGTGCTGGTGGCCGCCGGCGATGCGATCGAGGAAGAACAGGCGCTGATCACGCTGGAATCAGACAAGGCGACGCTGGAAGTGCCGAGCACGCTCACCGGCACGATCACCGAGATGAAGGTGGCCGAAGGCGACCAGGTCAGCGAAGGCGACGTCATCGCGCTGGTGGAAGTCGCCGCCAGCGAGCCAGCTGCGCCCGCAGAAGAATCGGCTGCCGACGACGCGCCGGCGCCAGAGCCGGCCGCCAGCCAACCGGCAAAGCAGCAACCGTCGCCGGCCGGCGAGCCCGCTGCTGGTGAGGAGCATGGCTATGACTGCGACGTGCTGGTGCTCGGCTCGGGCCCCGGCGGTTACACGGCCGCATTCCGTGCCGCCGATCTGGGCCTGGACGTGGTGCTGGTCGAGCGCCATTCGGCACTCGGCGGCGTCTGTCTCAATGTCGGCTGCATTCCGTCCAAGGCGCTGCTGCATTCGGCCAAGGTGATCGACGATGCCGCCGCCATGGCGGCGCACGGCCTCAAGTTCGGCCAGCCGGAAATCGATTTGCCGGCGCTGCTCAAGTTCAAGCAGAGCACCATCGACACCCTCACCGGCGGCTTGGCCGGCATGGCCAAGAAGCGCAAGGTACGCGTGGTGACCGGCACCGGCCGCTTCAAGGATGCCCACACGCTGGCTGTCGCAGATGGCGACGACATCAGCTTCAACCACGCCATCATTGCGGTCGGCTCGGAGCCAATCATGCTGCCCGGCTGGCCCGAAGATGAGCGCATCTGGGATTCGGAGGCGGCGCTGTCACCGGATGCGCTGCCCAAGTCCCTGCTCGTGGTCGGCGGCGGCATCATCGGCCTGGAACTGGCCAACGTCTATGCCAGCCATGGCAGCGCCGTGGACGTGGTGGAGATGACCCCCACGCTGTTGCCCGGCGCCGACCGCGATCTGGTCAAGCCGCTGGAAAAGCGCATGCGCGAGCGCTGCGACAATGTGTGGACGGCGACCAAAGTCACAGGCCTCAAAGCCAGCAAGAACGCGCTCGAGGCCAGCTTCGAAGGCAAGCAGGCACCGGCGAGCAAGGACTACGAGCGCGTGCTGGTCGCCATCGGGCGCAAGCCCAATGGCCACAACATCGCGGCCGATCAGGCCGGAGTCGCTGTATCCGAGCGCGGCTTCATCGAGGTCGACAACCAGTGCCGCACCAATGTGGCGCACATCTTCGCCATTGGCGATGTCACCGGCGAGCCGCAACTGGCGCATCGTGCCACGCATCAGGGCAAGGTGGCCGCGGCCTGCTGTGCCGGCCAGAAGGCGGCCTTCGATGCGCGCGTGATTCCCTCGGTGGTCTACACCGACCCGGAGGTGGCCTGGACTGGGATCACCGAGACCCAGGCCAAGGCCGAGGGCATTGCCTACGAGAAAGGCGCCTTCCCATGGGCCGCAAACGGGCGTGCGCTCGGCATGCTGGCCGCCACTGGCAGCACCAAGATCCTGTTCGACCCGGAAACCGGGCGTGTCATCGGCGCCGGCGCGGCCGGTGCCGGCGCCGGCGAGCTGATGGCGGAGTTGAGCCTGGCCATCGAGATGGGTGCCGATGCCGAAGACGTTAGCCTCACCATCCACGCCCATCCGACCCTGTCGGAAACCGTGGGCATGGCGGCCGAGGCCCAGGCCGGCACGCTCACCGATTTGTACATGCCGAAGAGGTAGCCGATGTTGTGGCGCGCGGGTGGTTGCGGCGCCATGTCTTGAACCATGTCCCGAACGCTCATCATCATCGGCCTGCTGCTCGTTGTGATCGGCGTCTGCTGGCCGCTGCTGCGGCACTTGCCGCTGGGCCAGCTGCCGGGTGACATCGTCATCCGGCGCGAGGGTTTCACGTTTTGCTTCCCGCTCACGACCATGATCCTGGTCAGTGTCGTTGTCTCCCTGCTGCTGTGGTTGCTGCGCTGATGCGCACTACCACGGCAAGTGGTCAAGATCGACATTGCCGCCGGACAGGATGATGCCGATGCGGCGCCGGCGGAACCTGTCGCTCGCCAGCACCGCGGCCAGCGGCACCGCGGCCGAAGGCTCGACCACGATTTTCATGCGCGTCCACAGCAGGCGCATGGCGGCAATAATCTGCTCGTCGCGCACGCAAATGATGGCGCGCACATGACGACGGATGAGGGCGAAGGTCAGCGGGCCGAGCGTCGAGCGCAGGCCGTCGGCAATGGTGTCGGGCGCATCCATGGACTGGATCGAGCCGGCTCGCAGCGAGCGCTGGGCATCATCGGCGCCGGCCGGCTCCGCGCCATATATTGCCGCCGTGGGCAAGGCATTGGCCGCGGCCAGGGCAGTTCCGCTGAGCAGGCCGCCGCCGCCAACCGGTGCCAGCAGGCAGTCGAGATCGGCCACATCCGCACACAGCTCGAGTGCCGCCGTGCCTTGTCCGGCGATGATGTCGGCATGATTGTACGGGGCAATGAAAGTGGCGCCGGTCTTGGCAAGGACCGCCGCGAGCGCCGC
>DATGUT010000077.1:0-16819 GCA_035301185.1 Salinisphaeraceae bacterium | reverse complement strand
CAACCCACTGACCATCGACAGGCCAATGGCGGCCCCGGCCGTTCCCCGCAGGCGCGGGGATCAACCGTCTCGGGGTTATCAACAGCTTGATAATCCTCGCCGTTCCCCGCAGGCGCGGGGATCAACCGCCAAGGAAATGATTGATTCCGAAGAGCAGGCCCCGTTCCCCGCAGGCGCGGGGATCAACCGTTCATATCCGGATACTCCGCAACTTGGTGAAGCCGTTCCCCGCAGGCGCGGGGATCAACCGCATCACGGCTATGCCGACCCGACGACGCTGAGCCGTTCCCCGCAGGCGCGGGGATCAGGCGTTTTATAAATCTGAGGTGCTGCTTCTGCTGCATTCCGGCAAATTTAGCGGGCGCAGCTGTGGTCATGGCACTGCTTGAGCATACGGCAACTCCGCGCGCGCATTGCGAAGTGCTAAGGCCCACCAGTGCAGGCGGGTGAGCATGAGCTCGGCGGCCTGCTCCACAGGCGCGCTGAGCACCAGCCGACCCCGAGCGTCGAGCTCGCGCCAGACATTGCTCAGCACCACGCCGTCGCGGATGGGTACGGCGTGCAGCCAGCCGAGTACGGTGCGTAGCTGTTCGGCGGCATGAATGCCGCCGGAAATGCCGCCGTAGGAGACAAAGGCGACCGGTTTGGCCTCCCACTCGCTGGTGTAGCGGTCGATCAGCGCCTTGAGTGGGGCCGGATAGCCGTGATTGTACTCGGGCGTGACGATGATGAAGGCGTCGGCCTCTGCCATGGGCAGTTTGAATTGGTCGTCCTGCTCGGCGGCCGCCGCTTCGGGCTGAGTGCCCGCCCCAGGGTCGATGCGAGTCACTTCGAATTCCGAGTGCTGGGCCAGATGCGCAGCAGTCCAGTCGACAACCTTGTCGCAAAAGCGCCCGGGCCGGGTGCTGCCGTAAATCAATGCAGTACGAATGGGAACAATCATAAATGGATAAACTGTAATAGCAATTTGGCTGAAACAGCCTGCAAACAGGCCCATTGTCTCATTGTTGCCGCGTCGCTGCGTCCTGTTGCCCGACCCGCCTTGGATTCGGCCGAATCAGCCACACATTAAGCGATTACGCTTGTCGATTCGCTCACGCCTGCGAACAGCTGCGGAGCTCGTTTGTGGCGCTTGGGTGGCTGCCAGCCATACACTTCTACAGATCTGTGCATGCCATGAAAAACTTGACCATGCAGCGCGTGCGATGCACCACGGCCACAGCGCCTGACAGCGTGGCTGTTGCGCCCAGCACCGCTGAACCGGTGGTTTCGGTCAGCGGGCTCAACAAGACCTACGACAGTGGTTTCACGGCGCTGAAGAATATCGATCTCGATATTCGCCATGGCGAGATTTTCGCCTTGCTCGGGCCCAACGGCGCCGGCAAGACGACCCTGATCAACATCATTTGCGGGCTGAGCAATGCCAGCTCCGGCAGCGTGCAGGTGGCCGGCCATGATGTGAAGCGCGAGTTTCGCCAGACCCGTTCGCGCATCGGGCTGGTGCCGCAGGAGCTGGCCACGAACACGTTCGAGCGCGTGCTGCCGGAGGTGAGTTTCAGCCGCCGCCTGTTCGGCAAGCCGCCGAATCCGGCGCATGTCGAGCAAATCCTGCGGCAGTTGTCGCTGTGGGACAAGCGTGACAGCCAGGTGCGCATGCTCTCCGGCGGCATGAAGCGCCGCCTGCTGATTGCCAAGGCCTTGGCGCACGAGCCGGAGATCCTGTTCCTGGACGAGCCGACCGCCGGCGTGGACGTGGAGTTGCGCCACGACATGTGGCAGCTGGTCAGCGGCCTGCGCGACAACGGTGTCACCATCATCCTGACCACGCATTACATCGAAGAGGCCGAGAGCATGGCCGATCGCGTCGGTGTCATCCTGGGCGGCGAAATCATTCTGGTCGAGGACAAGGACGATCTCATGGACAAGCTTGGCGCCAAGCGCCTGACCGTGCAGCTGCTGCAGCCGCTGGCGCGGATTCCCGCCGCGCTCGCGGACTATGAACTCGAGCTTGCAGAGGACGGCATGGCGCTGGTCTACACCTATCATCCACAGCGCGATGCCACGCCAGTGCCGCGCTTGCTGCGCCGCCTGGAGGCAGCCGGGGTGGCGTTTGCCGATCTCAAGACCGAGCAGAGCTCGCTCGAGGAAATCTTCGTCAATCTGGTGGGTGAGCGGCGGTGAAAATGAACTACCACGCCATTCGCGCGATCTATGGCTTCGAAATGGCACGCATGCGCCGCACCGTGCTGCAAAGCGTGATTTCGCCGGTCATCTCCACGTCGCTGTATTTCATCGTGTTCGGTGCGGCGCTCGGTTCGCGCATCGATGTGATCGATGGGGTCAGCTACGGCGCCTTCCTCGTGCCTGGCCTGACCATGCTCATGCTGCTCACGCAAAGCGTGTCGAACGCCGCATTTGCCATTTATTTTCCGAATTTTGTCGGCACGATCTACGAGATTCTGTCTGCGCCCGTGTCCTACTTCGAAGTCGTGCTCGGTTACGTCGGCGCGGCGGCGACGAAATCGATCACGCTGGGCACGATCATCCTCGTCACTGCCAGCCTGTTTGTCTCGTTCGAGATCCAGCACCCGTTCTGGATGGTGTTTTTCCTCGTTGCCACCGCGGTCACGTTCAGTCTGCTCGGCTTCATCATCGGCATCTGGGCGGATGGCTTCGAGAAGCTGCAGCTGGCGCCGCTGCTGATCATCACACCGCTGACGTTCCTCGGTGGCAGCTTTTATTCCATCGACATGCTGCCGCCGTTTTGGCAGAAGGTGACGCTGTTCAATCCAGTGGTGTATTTGATCAGTGGTTTCCGCTGGAGTTTCTACGGGGTCGCCGATGTCAGCGTTGTCGCCAGCCTGGTGATGATCGTGGTGTTCCTCGCCATTTGCCTGGCCACCATCGCCTGGATCTTCAAGACCGGTTATCGCCTGCGCACGTAGCGCCAGCAAGCGTTATACAGGTGCTCAGAAGCGGTAAGTGAGTTGGCCGACGAGGATATCGACGGAGTTCTTGAATTCGGCCTGATAAGTCTCTTGTTCCACCTTGCCGCTGCGCTCCCAGATATGGCCGTAGGCCAGATCGAAGGTCAGATTTTCGGTCGGTGTCCAGCCGGCGCCAATGGTGACGGTACGCCGCGTACTGACCGGGATGCGCACGGTGCGGTATTCGTTGCCGGTCGGCGATGGATCATAGCCGAGGCCGCCGCGGATTTCCCATTGCGGATTGAATCTGTATGCGGCGCCGACGGCAAACGACCAAGTGTCTTCCCAGTTCAGCTCTTGCTCTATGGTGCCGAGCGGGCTGTCAGTGGCAACGTTAAGCCCTTGCAGGCGACTCCAACGCGTCCAGGTCGCGCCGGCAGACAAGGTCCACTGGTTCAGATGGTAAGTCAGCGACGTATCCACCGATTCCGGCATGATAATGGTGAGATTGGCGTTGTACCTGCCATTGGCGAGCACCATGCTGGCAGGTGGGCTGTTGCTGATATCAATATGGCCGTCCAGCTTGAACTTGAGTTTGGAGTGATAGGTAATGCCCCAGTCCAGGTTATCGTTCAGCGCCACCAACAGGCCGAGATTGAAGCCGAATGCCTCGTCATGGCCCTTCATCTTGACGCGGGTGTCGGGTCCGTTGACCAGCCCCGGTATGATTTGTGGCGGCACCCCGGGATTCTGGGCCAGTACGCCGCCAGGAATGGCATTGCTCAGTTCACCGTCGAGGCGGCTGATGACCGGCCCGCCGCCAATGGAGACGCCATCGGCAATCGTATAGCTGATGGTCGGTTGCAGGCTCAGGACCTGGACCCGGCTCTTGAGGCCATGAAAACGGCCCTGGAAACTGCTTTCATAATTGGTTTCCACGCCAAACGGCACATAGAAGCCGAGGCCGGCCGACCATTTGTCGCTCAGTGGCTGGGCGTAATAGGCAAAGGGCACGAGTTCGCTTGGCACCATGTCGCCATCATTGGTGCCCGGGAAAAGGCCCTGGGCGTTGTCGATGTCGCTCTTGGCGTGGATAAAGCCGGCGCCAGCGCTGATCTGGGCATGGTCAAGACGGCTCATGCCGGCCGGATTGCCGTAAATGGTAGTGGCATCGATCGGATTGGATGCGCGCCCGGCGTAATTGGTGCCGGCGGTGCTGGCACTTTGCTCGTTCAGCGCAAAGCCGTTGCCCAGCACGGGCACCGAAATGGTTGCGACGGCTGCCGCAAGAATGTATTTGCAACAAGTTGTTTTCATGGCTGACTCCTCCCTGCACCACACTGTTCGCCTGATTGTGCAGCTTTGCCCGGCATTTGTCACGCGGCACGCTGTTGTCCTTCGCGATGGCTGATTGCCGCTGGGATTAACAGGAGTCGTGACCGCGTTTCTTGATCGTGAAATCGTGTCCCGGCATCGCAAGAGTCGCCTACAAGTTCTAAAATGGGCTGTTTGCTATTCATTGAGGTGCCCCATGTCCGTCGTTACCCGTTTCGCCCCCAGCCCGACCGGCTACCTGCACATCGGTGGCGCGCGCACGGCATTGTATGCTTGGCTGCATGCGCGCCAAGCGGGCGGGCAGTTTCGCCTGCGCATCGAGGACACGGACCGCGAGCGCTCCACTGAACAGGCGGTGCAGGCGATTCTCGACAGCATGGCCTGGCTGGGACTGGCGCACGACGGCGAGCTGGTCTATCAAACCGCGCGTTTTGCGCGCTACCAGGCCCTCATCCAGCAACTGCTGGATGAGGGCAAGGCCTATTACTGCTATTGCAGCATCGAGGAGCTTGAAGCCATGCGCGCGCGCCAGCGCGCCGCCGGCGAAAAGCCGCGCTACGATGGCACTTGGCGGCCCATGCCCGGCAAGACCCTGCCCGAGCCGCCGGCCGGAGTCGAGCCGGTGGTGCGCTTTGCCAGCCCGCTGGCTGGCGACACCGTGATCCATGACTTGATCAAGGGCGCGGTGACGGTCGCCAACAGCGAGCTCGATGATCTGATCATCGCCCGCGCCGACGGCACGCCGACATATAACTTTTGTGTCGTGGTCGATGACCTGGACATGGGCATCACCCACGTCATTCGCGGCGATGACCATGTCAACAACACGCCGCGCCAGATCAACATCTACAAGGCGCTGGCGGGCGCCGACACGCAGCTGCCAGTGTTCGCCCACGTGCCCATGATTCTCGGCGCCGACGGCAAGCGCCTGTCCAAGCGCCACGGCGCGGTTGGTGTCATGCGCTATCGTGAACAGGGTTACTTGCCGGAAGCGCTGCTGAATTACCTGGCGCGGCTCGGCTGGTCGCATGGTGATCAGGAAATCTTCAGCATTGACGAGCTGTTGCAATACTTCGACATCACCACCGTGCAGGGCGGCGCGGCCACGTTCGACCCGGACAAGCTGCTGTGGGTCAATCACGAGCATATCCGCAATGCCGACCCTGAGCGGGTCGCCGAGGAATTGGCCTGGCATTGCCAGCGCCTGGGCCTGGATACCCGCAATGGCCCAGCGCTTGCCGCAGTGGTGCGGCTGCAGCGCGAGCGCTGCCACACGGTGGCGGCCATGGCCGCGCAGAGCGCGTTCCTGTTTGCCGACATCACGGCTTATGATGACAAGGCGGTGGCCAAGTTCCTGCAGGAGCAGGGCCTTGCATTGCTGGCCGATGCGCGCGCCCGGCTGGCGGCGCTGGGCGAGTGGTCGCAGGCGGACATCGGCGCGGCGGTGAAGGCCACCGTGAAGGACAACAAAGTCGGCTTCGCCAAGGTGGCGCAGCCGCTGCGTATTGCAGTGACGGGCTCCACCACTTCGCCGTCAATCGATCAAACGCTGGCGTTGCTCGGGCAGGCAACAACAGTGGCGCGCATCGATGCCGCGCTGGCGCAGTTCGGCTGAAGCGAGTCTTATTGCTGCATGCCGGCGGCTTGCTGGACCCAGTCGAGCAGGCCGTCGACATTGGTCCAAACATCGCGCATCTCTGCGCGATAAAGCCAGGCCTGATCCTCGCCGCCAACCCGGATGCCGTATTCGCTCAACTCCGGTTGGGGGACATGCTCTTGGACGAGCATCGGGATGATGTGTTGATTGCATTGTTGGGCGTGATGCAGAGCCTTCGTCGCGGCGGCATGATCGCCTTGCCGGTAATGCGCGAGCACCGCGCCAAAAGCAAGCTCCGGCATGAAGTCGTTTGGGTAGCGCGCGCACAAGGCCAGCATTTCCTGATCGGCACCGGCGCGCAGGTACTCGTTGGCCAGCAGTTGCCGCAGGCCGTGATTGTCATTCGGGTTCAAGCGCAGATACTGCCACATGCGTGCCTGGGCGGCCTCCTGTTCGTCATTATCGTATAGCAGCATCGTGTAGTTATGCAGCAGGCGCAGCAACGGTCGGTTGTGCATGACCAACCAGTTCAGCTCCACGTCTGCCGGCGCCTTGGCCAGCGCCTGGTCGAGAATCGCGATCGCACGCTGCAGCAGCGGCGCATAGCACAGCCGCTCGGCATCCGGCGACATCGGCTGCAGGTGCAGCGCGGTCACCAGATCGTCGATGATGTCGATGCTGTCGCCAAAGGCGGGGTTTTGCTCCAGCAATTGCAGCCAGTCCTCGGCATGTTCCGGAGCCCAGGGATCGCTATCCGCAAAGGATTCGGTATAGGTGGAGATTGGCTTGTCCGCGGGGAACAGCTCATGCCAGTGCTGCTCCAATCCATCCAGGCCGGCGGGCGCGGCGAGCACCTGCAGCGGCTCGCCCGGCTCATCGAGATCACCGTCGGCGAGACCCAGCGCCGGTTGTTCGTCGTCGCTGTCGTCTGCGGGGCCGAGGCTCGGCGCGCTGGGAGCCAACGGCTCATCGTTGCCGGATTCGTCGGTTACTGCGTAGTCAGGGACCGGGCGCTCTTGCATGTTTGCGACACAGGCAGTCAGGCGCTGCACCGCGGCAGCGTTATCTTCAGCGCCGGGAAGCGTGAGCGTCTCTTCCGGATTGGCGGCCGCGTTAGCGAGAAAGTCCAGCAACTCGGGCGGCGCGTCCGGGCGCATGCGGCCAAGCCAGAAGTCGGCGCGTTCGGAGGCTTCGCGCAGGCGCCCCTCGCCGGCGAGCAGCATGACTTCCAGCGTGCTCAGTGCGAGATGCTCGGGCGCGATCCGCTGCGCGTGCTGAAAGGCCTGCCAAGCGCCCTCGCTATCGTCCTGATCCATGCGCACGGTGGCGAGGCGCTGCCACGCCGCGGCCTGCAGCGGCGGCGATGCGTGCTCTGTGAGCTGCTGCAGCAATTGTGCTTTCTTGTCCGCATGGCCGAGGGCGAGATAGGCGTCGCACAATATGTCCAAGGCCTCTTCATGCTGCGCATCGAGTTTGTGCAGATCACTTTCGAACAGCGGTTCCAGCAGGGATTCGACTCCGTCGTGGTTCCCTGCATCCAGATATTGCTGTGCCAGGCCCAGCAGTGCCACGGGCGGGACGGCATGCACCTGCAGCGCCTGCCGCAATTGCTCGTCGTCGAGGATCTCGAGTGCCAGCAGCCAGATGTGGTCGGCCGGGATTTCCGGCAGTGGCAGATCATGGCAGCAATGCTTGTATTTAAGCCCCGAACCGCAGGGGCAGGGCGCATTGCGCTGCGGCCGCGGCAGTGGCCGTGGCCGAAAGCGATTGCTCGGCAGTGGCGTGACATTCCACACCGCGCGCGCGAGCATGACGGCGGCGCTGCGACTGGTCTCTGCCGTGCTTTCCGGCGGCATCAGGGCGGCGAGGTGCTGCGGCTCGCACATCCAGTCCACGGCACTGGCATAGTCTTCGGTCTGCAGGATATGCCTGACCAGGCCAAGCAAAATGTCTTCCATGGATGCTTTGAGTTGCTGCGCCATGATGACTCCATCGCGATGTGGGTGTGCAGGATCTGCTGCGAGGCAGGTTTTCCGGTGCAGCATGGCTTGTCAGTACAGGCAATTGCTGCATGGCTGCCCAGAATGACAGCAGGCGGCGGTTCGGGTTCCAGCGTAAATTATTTACATGCTGGTTGTCAGGTGCCTGTTCGATTGGCACCAGGTCGATGCTGCGGCAGGCAGGGGCGCTCGCCTGACTCGAATTGAAAGTGCGGGCATGTCGCAACTGCCTCCAGTGCAATCCGTGGGGCGGATTGCCGGATCGCCGCCAGCGGGCTGGGCGATCCGGCAGCTGGACGCATGGTGGCATGCCGCGCTGTCATCCGGCGCTGGCGGCCAGGGCTTCGTTGAAGGTCTTGCTGGGGCGCATGACGGCCTTGGTTTTCTCGGCGTCGGCCCTGTAGTAGCCGTCGATGTCGACCTGCTGGCCCTGCACCGTGTTCAGTTCGTCGACGATTTGCTGCTCGCTGGCGGCCAGGGATTCAGCCAGCGGCTGGAAGTGGGCGGCGAGCTGCTCGTCGTCGCTTTGCTGCGCGAGTTCCTGCGCCCAATACATGGCCAGGTAGAAATGACTGCCGCGATTGTCGAGCTCGCCGGTCTTGCGGCTGGGGCTCTTGTCGTTTTCCAGCAGCCTGCCAATGGCGGCATCCAGGGTCCGGCCGAGGATTTCGGCCTTGGGGTTGTCGTTCTTCTGGCCCATCTCCTCGAGACAGACGGACAGCGCCAGGAATTCGCCCAGCGAATCCCAGCGCAGGTGGTTCTCCTCCAGCAGTTGTTCCACGTGCTTGGGCGCAGAGCCGCCGGCACCGGTTTCGTACATGCCGCCGCCGGCCATCATGGGCACGATGGACAGCATCTTGGCGGAGGTGCCCACCTCCATGATCGGGAACAGGTCGGTCAGGTAGTCGCGCAGGATGTTGCCGGTGGCGCTGATGGTGTCCAGCCCGCGGATCACCCGCTCCAGCGTATAGCGCATGGCGCGCACCTGGCTCATGATCTGGATGTCCAGGCCGTCGGTATCGTGCTCGTGCAGATACATCTTGACCTTGGTGATGATCTCGTTTTCATGCGGACGGTACGGATCCAGCCAGAACACCACCGGCATGCCGGAATCGCGGGCGCGGGTGACGGCCAGCTTGACCCAGTCGCGGATGGCGGCATCCTTGGTTTGGCACAGGCGCCAGATGTCGCCTTCCTCCACCTCCTGGCTCAGCAGCACTTCGCCGCTGTCGAGGTCGGTGATGTTGGCGGTGCCATCCTCGGGGATTTCGAACGTCTGGTCGTTGGCGCCGTATTCCTCGGCCTTTTGCGCCATCAGGCCGACGTTTGGCACCGTGCCCATGGTGGTCGGGTCGAACGCGCCGTGCCACTTGCAGAAGTTGATCATCTCCTGATAGATGCGCGCAAACGTGCTCTCCGGCGACACTGCCTTGACGTCCTTGAGGCGGCCGTCGGCGCCGTGCATCTTGCCGCCCTTGCGGATCATGGACGGCATGGAGGCGTCGACGATGACATCGTTGGGCGAATGGAAATTGGTAATGCCCTTGCTGGAGTCGACCATGGCCAGTTCCGGGCGATGCTCGTGGCAGGCGTGCAGGTCGGCGTGGATTTCTTCCTGCTGGCTACTCGGCAGGGTGGCAATCTTGCTGTACAGATCGGCCATGCCGTAGTTGACGTTGACGCCAAGCTCTGCGAACAGTTCGGCGTGCTTGTCGAACGCCTCGCGGTAGAACACGCGGATGCAATGGCCGAACACGATCGGGTGCGAGACCTTCATCATGGTGGCCTTGACGTGCAGCGAGAACATCACGCCGGTCTTGCGCGCGTCCTCGATCTGCTCTTCGTAGAACTTGAGCAGCGCCTGCTTGCTCATGAACATGGAGTCGATGACTTCGCGATCGTCCAGCGTCACCTCAGGCTTGAGCACGAGGGTTTCGCCGCTCTTCGTGAGCAGTTCCATCTTGACTCGACGGCCTTCGTCGATGGTCATGGACTTCTCGCCATGGTAGAAGTCGCCCGCATGCATGTGCGAGACGTGGGTGCGCGAAGCCTGACTCCATTCGCCCATGCTGTGCGGATGGCGACGCGCATATTCCTTGACTGCCTTGGGCGCGCGCCGATCGGAGTTGCCCTGGCGCAGCACCGGATTGACGTTGCTGCCGGTGCATTTGTCATAACGAGCGCGGATGTCCTTTTCCTGGTCGCTCTGCGGCTTGTCGGGATAATCGGGGATTTCGTAACCTTTGCCTTGCAGTTCGCGAATGGCGGCTTTCAGCTGATTGACCGAAGCGCTGATGTTGGGCAACTTGATCAGGTTGGCCTCTGGTGTCAAAACCAGCTGTCCGAGCTCGGCCAGGCTGTCCGGTACCTGCTGCTCTTGCGGCAGCAGGTCCGGAAACTGCGCCAGGATGCGGGCTGCCAGCGAGATATCGCTGGTCTCGACGTCTATGCCGGCGGCACCGGCAAAAGTGCGCACGATCGGCAGGAATGATGCCGTGGCAAGCGCCGGGGCCTCGTCGGTCAGGGTGTAGGTAAGCGTCGGCTTGGTAGTCATGGGCATGATTCCTTGGTTTCAGTGGTTTTCAATAAAGACGAGTTTGCGCATGCGCCAGGAGCGCAAATGCAGCCGTCCGGGCCGCCCCGGCCCAACCTGTTAGGGTATGGCCTGCATGGGCATTCTGCGTGCATCGAATCTGCTCTTAGGGCGTGTGGGAAACGTGGTGACTGCATGCATTGCACGTGCTTTATCGCAGGCAGCGCGGAGTCTGCTGCTCATGTTGCGATGCGGCAAAGATTGCTGCTGGATTCTTGTGTGCGATTTCCAGTTCATGTATAAGTGGAGTGCCTTTCAAGCCATTTACCGGTTTCTGTCGTCTGCGGCCTTGGCAGCCGGCTCCGTCTCGGGAGCTGCTGGCACCGACACCGGAGATTCAACCGCTTGGCGCATGGGGCCGATTGCCAAGGATGTCGGCACAACAATGCATGCATGCGCGCGCCGGGCAGCAACAGTTGTAAATAGAGGATTGTAACATGCGCAATTACAAGGAAGACACGAACCATGCGGCGTCATTGCTGACGCGCTTTGGCGATGCCTGGAGTGCCATCGACCCGGAAAACGTGGCCCGCCTGCGTGCCCAGAACCGCTTTCATACCGGGCTCGACATCGCCCGCTATACGGCGCGCATCATGCGCGAGGACATGGCCGCCTATGATGCCGATGCGTCCAAATACACCCAGTCGCTGGGCTGCTGGCATGGTTTCATCGGCCAGCAAAAGGCCATTTCGATCAAAAAGCATTTTGGCAGCCTCAAGGGTCGGTATTTGTATTTATCCGGCTGGATGGTTGCCGCCCTGCGCAGCGAGTTCGGCCCGCTGCCGGATCAGTCCATGCACGAAAAGACCACCGTGCCGGATCTGATCGCGGAGTTGTACAGCTTCCTCAAGCAGGCCGATGCCTGGGAGCTGAACCATTATTTCCGGGAACTGGATGCGGCCCGTGCCGCCGGCGACGAGGTTGCCGCCAAGAAGGCACAGGGCAAGATCGACAATTTCGAGACCCATGTCATTCCGATTATCGCCGACATCGATGCCGGCTTCGGCAATGAAGAGGCCACCTATTTGCTGGCCAAGAAGATGATCGCGGCCGGCGCCTGTGCCATCCAGCTCGAAAACCAGGTGTCCGATGTCAAGCAATGCGGCCACCAGGACGGCAAGGTAACGGTGCCGCATGCCTCTTTCCTGGCCAAGATCAACGCCGTGCGCTACGCCTTCCTGGAACTGGGCGTGGATGATGGCGTCATTGTGGCCCGCACCGACTCGCTGGGCGCGGGGCTGACCCAGCAGATCGCCGTCTCGCATGAACCGGGTGATCTGGGCGATCAGTACAACAGCTATCTGGATGGCGAGGAAATCAGCGATCCAGCAGACATCAATGCCTCCGACGTGGTCATCAAGCAGAACGGCAAGCTGGTGCGGCTCAAGCGCCTGGCCTCCGGCCTGTTCGAGTTCCGCAAGGGCACCGGTGAGGATCGCGTGGTGCTGGATTGCATCACCAGCCTGCAAAATGGCGCCGACCTGTTGTGGATCGAGACCTCGACGCCGCATGTCGGCCACATCAGCTCCATGGTGCAGCGCATTCGCAAGGAAGTGCCGGATGCCAAGCTGGTGTACAACAACAGCCCATCGTTCAACTGGACACTCAACTTCCGCCAGCAGGTGTTCGACGCCTGGAGCGAGGCAGGCAAGGATGTCTCCGCCTATGATCGCGACCAGTTGATGAGCCCGCAGTATGACGATTCGGAGCTGGCCCGCGTCGCCGACGACTGGACCCGCGACTTCCAGCGCGACGCTGCCGAGCAGGCTGGTGTGTTCCACCATCTGATTACGCTGCCGACGTATCACACGACGGCCTTGTCGATGGATCAGTTGGCGCGCAATTACTTCGGCGACGAAGGCATGCTCGCCTACGTGCGCGACGTCCAGCGCGAGGAAATTCGCGAAGGCATTGCCACCGTGCGCCATCAGGACATGGCCGGCTCCAATATCGGCGATGACCACAAGGAGTACTTCTCCGGCGAGCACGCGCTCAAGGCCGGTGGTGTGCACAACACCATGAACCAGTTTGGCTGAGAGCCTCGCGAACTGCGCCGGTTAGGCCGGCGCGGTCACGGCAAATGGGCAACGGGCAGCGTGGCAGCCGTCGCGCTGCCTGTTTTTTATGCCGGCGTTATTTCCGCATGGCTGAAGTCGCAGATCGCGAACCCGCGGCTTCGGCACGTCAGTCCGATCTGGGCGCCAGCATCATGGTGGCCTGCATGAGGGCGATGCTGGTGTGCTTGCCCTCGCGCTCGCCGATCACCTCGCCCTGGCACACGCTGATGGTCTTGCCGGGCTTGATCACCTTGCCCACGGTCAGGATGCGATCGCCGCCCGCAGGGCGCATGAAATTGACCTTGAACTCCACGGTGAGCACGTCGTGCTCTGCCGGCGCCAAGGTCAGCGCCGCATAACCGCAGGCACTGTCCACCGCGCTGGTGATTGCGCCGGCATGGACATAGCCATGCTGCTGGGTCAATTCCGGGCGTGGCCACAGGGCGATATGCACCTCGCCATCGGCCACGTGCACCAGTTCGGCGCCCAGCGTCTGCATCAATCCCTGGGCATTGAAACTGGCGGTAACTCTCTTTTTTGCGTCGGACATCGAGGGCTCCGGTGATATTCGGGATCCAGTGCTGCGGCTTGTGCTGCGCGCGCAGCTGAACTCACATCAGGTTAAGCAAGAATGGGTAGCGCGGTCGCGAAACAACAAATAGCAAAAGGTATTCGCCCTGACGAATGCGCCAAATCGCACCACTCAGCACGCAAGCGGCGGCTTGCGCCGCGACAAGATTGACCAAGGCGGCGCACGTCGTCAAGCGCCGCTTGCCCGCCAGCCCGCTGCTACATTAAAATAACTGTTCAAATATAGAGGTGATCATGGCGGCCACGGTTTACATTCGCAGTTCCGGCAATTTCGATCCGATTCGACTGGCGGAGACATTTCGTCTGCTGGGCGAACCGAATCGCCTGTCGCTGGTCTGTGCCTGCCTGGAGCAGGCGCGCAGCGTGCAGGATCTGGCGGCGGTGGCGGATATCTCCATGTCGCTGGCCAGCCACCACCTGCGTCTGCTGCGCTCGGCGCGTCTGCTGCGCGCGGAACGGCGCGGCAAGCAGGTGTTTTATGTCGCGGCCGATGCCCAGGTGCGGCGCGTACTGCTGGACATGACCGCGCAGGATAACGGCGCTTAGACCTTATGTCAGAACATTCTCACCACGGCCATGCGCACAGCCATGGCGGCACGCGGGTGCTGCTGTTTGCCATGCTGTTCACCATGGCCTTTGCGCTGGTCGAGGCGCTCGGCGGCTGGTGGGCGCATTCGCTGGCGCTGCTGTCGGATGCCGGCCACATGCTCACCGACAGCTCGTCGCTGGCTATCGGCGCGGTGGCAGCCTGGCTGGCGCAAAAACCAGCGTCGCGGCTGCACTCATTCGGCCTGCAGCGCGCCGAAGTGTTGGGCGCGCTGATCAATGCCTTGTTCATGATCGTGGTGGTGGTGGCCATCGTGGTTGCGGCCATTGGCCGGCTGAGCCAGCCGGCACCGGTGGCCGGCATGCCGGTCATGGTAATCGCGCTGATTGGTCTGGGTGTGAACATGGCTGTTGCCGCCGTGCTCATGCGCGGCGAGCAAACCCTGAATGTGCGCGGCGCGTTGTTGCACGTGTTTGGCGACATGCTCGGCTCGGTGGCGGCGCTGATCGCCGGCAGTGTCATCCTTTTAACCGGCTGGACGCCGATCGACCCGTTGTTGTCGCTGCTGGTGAGCGTCCTGATCAGCATTTCGGCCGTGAACCTGCTGCGCGAAGTCATCAACGTGCTCATGGAAGGTGTGCCGCGCAACTTGAATGTGGCTGAGGTTGGCGATGCGCTGGCCGCCGTCGACGGCGTGCAGGCGGTGCATGATCTGCACGTCTGGAGCCTGTCTTCGCAGCAGCAGGCGCTGGCCGCCCATGTCGAGATCACGGATTTGTCCGATTGGTGCCGGATTTTGCCGCAATTGCAGCGCCTGTTGGCCGAGCGCTTCGCGATCACCCACACCACGCTGCAGCCGGAAGACCAACACACGGTCGCGGCCTGCCTGCGCGATATCGACTGCGGTTTGTCGGCTTAAACAGGCGCCGTTGCTGCAGCGCCGTGTCGGCACGCGGGCGGCTGGCGTACGTCAGTTGCTGTTGCGGGTGGTGTCATTCTTGCACTGATGGGTCAGGCACTCGCCATAAAGCACGAGTGTATGTTTGGATAAATCGAAGCCGGAGCGCTGCGCAACGGCGCGCTGGCGCTCAGCGATCTCGCTGTCGAAGAATTCCTCGATGCGCCCGCACTTGACGCATACCAGATGATCATGCGGGCCCTGGTTCAGCTCGAACAAGGCGTGGCCATCCTCGAAGTGATGGCGGATGACGAGCCCGGCATCCTCGAACTGCGACAACACGCGGTAAATGGTGGCCAGCCCAATGTCTTCGTCGTCGTTCATCAGCTTGCGATAAACATCTTCGGCAGACAAATGGTCGGCTTTGTTCTCCTGCAGGATTTCGAGGATTTTCAGCCGGGGTAGCGTTGCCTTGAGTCCGGCTTTGCGCAACTCGCTGGTTTGCATGATCGATACCTCGGATATGTTCGGTGGCGGCCTAGCGCACGTATTGCAGTGCCTGCCCAGTGCAGCCTTGGCTAAGTTTACCCTCATGATACGCCAATTGGCCAGACACGAACGTGGCCTGGATGCGATTGTTGAATACATGCCCGGCAAACGGCGTCCAGCCGCACTTGGAGTACAGGGGCTCGAATTCGACCGCGGTCGGCTGCTGCAGATCGACCAGCGTCAGGTCCGCCCAATAGCCTTCGCGAATATAGCCGCGCTCGGCAATGGCATAGCGTTCGGCCACGTTGTGCGCGGTTTTCTCCACCAGCTGTTCCAGCGTCAGCCGGCCGTCCTTGACGTGATCCAGCAGCGATGGCAGTTCATGCTGCAACAACGGCAGACCCGATGGCGCCTGGAAATAGCCGGCCTGCTTCTCGGCGAGCAGATGCGGCGCATGATCGCTGGCCAGGATGTCGATGCGCCCGTCCGCCACCGCCGCCCACAGTGCTGCGCGATCCGCGGCGCTCTTGATGGCCGGATTGCATTTGATCAGCGTGCCCTTGTCTGCATAATCGCTGTCAGCGAAGAACAGGTGATGGGCGCAGACCTCCGCGGTGATTTGCTTGCCGGCCATGGGTCCGGGCTCGAACAAGGCCATTTCCTCGGCCGTGGTCAGGTGCAGGATCTGCAGCTGGGTGCCGTGCCGGTGCGCCAGCTCGATCGCCTGCTGCGACGAGCGCAGGCAGGCCTCGCGCGAGCGAATCCGCGGATGTTCGCGCATGGGCACGTCTTCGCCGTACCGGGTCCGCGCGCGCTGCTCGGCGGCCTCGATCATCGGCGTGTCTTCGCAGTGGGTGATGACCAGCACCGGCGCGTTGGCAAAAAGCTGGTCCAGCGTCGCCTCGTCGTCCACCAGCATGCGCCCCGTGGAGGCGCCCATGAAGACCTTGATGGCGGCCACCAGCGACGTGTCCAGGGCCTTGATGGCTTCGATGTTGTCGTTGGTGGCGCCGAAATGAAAGCCGTAGTTGGTGCTGGCGCGCCCGCGGGCCAGCTCGTGCTTGGCGACGATGGCAGCATGATCCGTGGTCGGCGGCTGCACGTTGGGCATGTCGATGATGCTGGTGACGCCGCCGGCCACAGCGGCGGCGGATTCGCTCGCCATGTCGGCCTTGTGCGTCAGCCCCGGCTCGCGGCAATGCACGTGGCTGTCGATCATGCCCGGCAGCAGCACGCGCCCGGCGGCATCGAGCACTTCGGCATTGGCCGGCGCCTTGATGCCGGCGCCCAGCTGCTCGATGCGTCCGTTTTGCACCAGCAGGTCGCTTTCCGTCTGCCGGCCTTCGTTGACGATGCGGGCGTTGGTAATCAGGTAGTTAATCATGCGAAGGTCACTTCAGGCAATTGCGGCACGAAGTCGGGGCGCAGTTACGGCGCTTCGATGCCGCGGTCGGGCAGCATCATCGGGATGCCGTCATCGATGCGGTACAGGGTATGGCCATCGACCGTCAGCAGCGCCTCGTCGAGGAGCGACTCGACCTGGCTGCCGTCCACATACCGAGCCTCGCCGGCGGCAATCGCGGTATTGACCCGCGTTAGCATCTCGGCATCCGCAGGTTGCAGCGCAGCGCCGCTGACCGGGCAGACCAGAAAGTTGAGTAATGCTTTATCCATGGCAGCAAAGAATGGCAGGGCAGGCGCTGATTTTAGCACTTGCACGGCGGGTAACTTTAGTTGACCGGCAATTTGACACTGATCCAGCCGTTCAGATGCGCTACGGTGTTG
>DATGUT010000076.1:0-9036 GCA_035301185.1 Salinisphaeraceae bacterium | reverse complement strand
GCAGGCCGCGCGAGGCAACAATGACTCAGCTGGTCAGACCCAGGCTGGCTTCGACCGGCAAGCCGCCTAGGCGGATAATCTTGTCGCCCTCGGCAAAAGAGGTGAACGAATGGCGCAGCGAATTGGTATTGGGCCAGAGATAACTGACCGCGGGTTCCGCCGGTTCATAAGAGGCCGTATAAAGCGTGCCGAAGGCGCGCTCGTAACGGGTGCGGTAGATCGGCGGGCGCAGGAAGCTGTTGATGAAGCCGGCCTTGGTCTTGACGCCACCGGCGAGTTGGCGCTCGAGAAAGGTGCGCCTTTCGATGCTGGCGCTCATGCGCGCGTAGGCGCGCCATTCGATGCGGTCCTGATGGTTGGTGCTGACCTGCGCGGCAATGAAGCGCGGCTTGCGATCGGGACGCAGGTAAACGGTAATGAAAGTGCCGCTGCGATCAAGCAAGGTGATGTTGTAGGCCATGTGCACCATGACCCGGCGCAGCACGGCGCAGGCCTGGCTGACGGTGTCGCAGGTTTCGAGGATGTAGCGCACCACCAGCGGCACACCGAAGCCGTCGCCGGTGACCTTGCTGCCGCCGAATGCAAGCGACGCCGCCAGCCCGGCGTCGTTGATGCCATCCAGCACGCCCCAGAGACAGTCGGACATGGCAATGACCGGGCGCAGCCAATTCGTGCGCAGCACGGTCCATTCGAAGAATCGCGGGCTGTAGTCGTAATTGCGCACCAAGGCCGGGTGCCGCCCGGTCCACACGGCCTGCGAACAGCCGAGCAGATAAGGCGGTGGCCGGTAAAAGGTGAGGAAACGCGCCGCCAGGTCACCGCCGCCGGCGAGTTCCACCAGCTGCTTGTAAATCGGCACCAGTTCCGGCATGTGGCTGCGCAACTGTTTCGACGAAGTGACATAACCGGGGCGTTCCAGCTGGCCTTCGGAGAGGAACCATTGCTGGTACTGCGGCCAGTGTTTTTCGAACAGCCGTTGCCATTTCGGGCCCGGCGCGCCTTCGTCGATGGAGGCCAGCGTGTAAGACTTCACGGCCCCGCCTGAATTGTTGTTGGGGATCAAGCTGACTCCTGGCTGGCTAGAGCAGCTTGAATGCCCCAGGTGCGGGATTGGCCTTGAGCGCCCCAGGTGCCAGATGCACCACGCTGGCCTCTTCCGGCGATGTCGCCTGGAACTGGGACTTGATCCCCCTGATCCAGGCCCTGGCGCGATCGGTCAGTTGGAAATCGTCGGTCATCAAGCGCCCGCGGGTGACGAGAATGCCCAGGTCGGCGCCCTTGTACCAGTAATCGCCGGCGCCGGAAATGCGGATGAACAAGGCCTCGGCCTCGCTGTCCACATGATAACGATGCGTGTCGTAGCGTGAGAACGTGACCTCGCCCTGCGCGTCCATTTGCCAGATGCCGGTGGGCGGCGCCTGGGTGATCACGTCCACTGAGTCGTCCGTGTGCTTGAGCACAAGCTGGCTCCAGCTGTCGATGTTTTCCGGCTCGGCCCAGCGGCGGTTGATTTCATCGATGTCGATGTTGTAGTCGACGTCCATCCACTCGAGCAGGTGGAACAGGATCAGCGGCATGTCGGACAGCGCGAAAGCAGCATGATTGGTGATCGAACTGGCGCCGGTGATGCGCGGATTCATTTCCCCCAGATAAAGCTCGCCACTGTCCTCGTCGATGAGGAAGTCCAGCTCGAAATAACCGTAATAACCGCGCTCGCGCAAGGCCTCGCCCATGGCCATGGTGGCTGCGCGCGCCTTGGCCTCCAGTTCATCGCTGAACGGCTTGGCATAAATCTCGTTGCCGCACCAGCCGCCCTCATACGGTGTCAGCTCGGGGAAGCCGACCAGTTCGGTCATGATCGGTGCCACCACAGTGCCGTGGCGGGTGACGCAGGCTTCGATGGCGGTGCCGCGCGGCTTGATGCGGCGCATGATCTTGACTTCGTCGGCGGCCACGATTTCATCGGCGTGCTCGCGCCAGTCGTCTTCATCTGAAATCATGAACGTCGTGTGCCCCGAATCACCATAGGCCGTCTGCACCACCAGATCCGGGCCCAGCTCCTGCGAGACTTCGCGCAGGCGTGCGTAGGAGTCGACCGCGGCGAGCACGTTGGGCACGCAGGCAACCCCCACCTCTTCGGCCATGCGCGTGGTGACCAGCTTGTCGTCAAGATGGTTGCGCAGTTTGGCCGGCGGCAGGCAAACCTTCAGGCCCAGCTCTTGCGCCAGCGCCTCGGTGGTCTCGTCGAACATGAGGAACAAGGCCATGCCGGGGCCGTGGTTGTCGATGAAATCGGCCACTGCCTTGTGCTCGAGCAGATAATTGTTGATGTCTTCGATGCTCTCGAATTCTTCGTGCGCAATCTGCGGCGGCGCGAACAGGTTCGGGTGCTGGCCATCGAAACAGTCGATGTAGCTGATGAACTTGAATTTCCGCACCCATTCATCAGCACCCAGCAAATTGAAATTGGTGGCACTGATGAAATAAACGGGAATTTCATTGCGGCGGAAAAAGCGCCGAATGTCGGACAGGCCGTTCAAAGGCTGTCTGGCTGGCTCTTGTTGGGCATTGTTTTGTTCCATGGCAGACCTCCGGGCTAGCTGCTGGCGGACAAGATCATCCAGTTGTATTAACAGGTGGCGGAGTTCCTGCAAAGAGGGGCGGCGCCACAGCCGCCTCATTCGCGCTGGCATTTTCATGTATGCGGGTCGGCTTTTGCAGCGGGCCGAGCGAGTCCAGATAAGGCGATCGCGCGCCCGGTTGATAAATCGGAAACTCGACAGAGCGATCGCGGAAGCTCTTCAGCGGCTGACCCAATGTCATGATGCCGCGCTCGCGCGAGCGGCGCACTTCGTCGAAGTCGATTTCCAGCGGAATCAGCTCTTCGCCGCTGCCGGCCTGGTGCAATACCTTGCCATGCGGATCGCAGACCAGCGAGCGGCCATTGCCGCCAGCACCCAGGCCATTGATGTCGAACAGGTAACACTGGTTCGTGGCAGCCATGGCGCGGACGATGGAGAGCTCCACATCCCGGTCGATGGTGGACGTCAGGGTCGGGCGCAGGATGACCTCGGCGCCCATGCCGACCAGGGTGCGCGTTACTTCTGGGAACCAGGTGTCATAGCAAATGGTAATGCCGAAACGGCCCGCATTCGGCACGTCGAAGACAAAGAACTCGTTGCCCGCGGCAACGCCTTTTTCGTAGGGCTCGAACACGAACATCTTGCGATAACGCCCAACCACGATGCCGTTCGGGTCGATGACGCTGGCCGTGTTGTAAATGCGCTTGTCATTGCTGCGCTCGTAGATCGAGCCGGTCACCAGCCAGATCTTGTGCCTGGCAGCCATCTCCGCCAGCGCGTTTTCAGCGCCGCCGGGCAGGGTTTGCGCGGCGGTGGGCAGCGGGCCGCAGGGCGCGAGCTCGCTGAGCATGACCATTTGCACCCAGGGGTAAATGTTCATGAGCGAATTCAGCCGTGCGCGAATGCCATCCACATTGGACTGGCCTGCAGCAACATGCATTTGAATGCCGGCAATGGCGAAAGGCGTCATAAATTTCTCCCTGGCTTGCGCTGCTCATGTCGCCTGGTGCGGAAACCGAGCACTGCGATGTGATAACAAGTCAAGCAACTCGCTTCGGGGCGGCTCGTGGCGGCCATGGTACCCGAAAACCGGCCCGCTGGCAGCAACATGGTTGCAACAGAGCGTTTCATCATGTTAGCTCGCCTGTTTTTGCGCAGCGCTTGTATCCTGCTGCACAGCGAGCGCCTGTTCGGTGAACACCAGCAGGCCCAGCTCGGGCCGGTAGCCATGGATTTCCGTGACATCCAGCGCCTGCAGGAAGTCCAGGATCTCGGCGCTGATCACCTGGCCTGGCACCAGCACCGGAAAACCGGGCGGATAAGGCGTGACGAAACTGGCGGATACGATTTCCCGGCCCTCGCGCATTTGCCGTTGCAGGTGATTGGTGTCGAAGCGCAGGTATTCGGTGTTGTCGTTGTCATAGGCGAGGAAATAAGCGCGGCGGATGTCGCCGTCCGGCACATAGGTCGCGGCCTGCGGGCGAAACGCGGCATGGAAATGGCTGAAATCGGGCAGCGGCGGCAACTCCTGGGTCAGCGAATGCACGCGCTGCTGCAGGATGATGCGCTCCGGGCGGCTGCTGTCTTCCCAACGGTAATCGAATTCGCGCGCCAGGCGGATGAGCGCATCGATGAGATAGGCGATGGAACTGCGCGTGGTGCCGATATTGGTCATGAACAGCACTGTGTTGCGCGACGTCTTGTTGACCTGGATGCCGCACTTGTTCATCAAGTAATCATTCTTGAAGGTGTTGCCATCCACGCCGGTGTGGCCAATGGCCATGGTCACCCGGGTCGGGTCGACCACGAATTCATCCTCGGCCCAGGCTTCTTCCATCTGATACCAGCCGCGCTGGCGGTCGTAATAGGTTGCCACGCCGGACTGGCGATACTTCTCCGGCACCATGTCGCTGTTGCGCAAAACCTGGAAATAGCGGCGCAGCGTTGGATGGTTGTACAGCTGCTCGCGCAGGGTCAGCGCCGTCTCGACCTGTTCGTGGACCAGCTTGAAACCTTCTATTTCGGCCTGCATGCGGCCCACGTCGAGCGACGCCAGGATCTGGTAGTTGGGCGAAGTCGAGGTGTGGGTCATGTAGGCTTCGTGGAACGCCTCCTCGGCCTTCTGCCCGTAGTCCTGATCGTAAATGTGGATCATCGAACCCTGGCGCAGCGCGGTCAGGGTCTTGTGGGTCGAATGGGTGGCATAGACGCGCATGCGCACATGATCCGGATTCGGCAACAGCGGCTGCTCCAGCCAGGTGGCATCATCCTCCGGATCCTGGGTGGCGAATTGCTCCTTCCAGGCCGCGTATTCGCGACGATAGGATGGACTGCGGTAGCGCTCGCGCAGCGTGTGCGCCGCGTGCATGGCGGTGCGCGGCCGGTAGGTCGGGTTGAACGTGGCGAATGCGAACCAGGCTTCGTCCCACAAAAACACCAGATCCGGCTTGATCGCCAGGCACTCTTCCATCACCTTGCGCACGTTGTAGACGATGCCGTCGAAGGTGCAGTTGGTGAGCAGCAGCATCTTCACTTCTTCGAGGCGCCCGGCGCGCTTGTAGGCGAGCAATGTCTGCTTGATGGTGTGCAGCGGCACGGCACCGTACATGGAATACTCGCTGAGCGGGTAGGAGTTGAGATAGCACACCTGCGCCCCCGCCAGCACCAGGCCATAATGATGCGACTTGTGGCAGTCGCGGTCGATGAGCACGACATCGCCGGGCTTGATCAGCGCCTGCACCACGATCTTGTTGGCGGTCGAGGTGCCGTTGGTGACGAAAAAGCTTTCATGGGCGCCGAAGGCGCGCGCGGCATACTCCTGCGCCCGCTTGATCGGCCCATAGGGCTGCAACAGTGAATCCAGGCCGCCGGAAGTGGCCGAGCTTTCGGCCAGGAAAATGTTGATGCCGTAGAAGTTGATCATGCGGCTGGCCCACTGCGAATGGGCGATGGACTTGCCGCGTGAAATCGGCAGCGCATGGAACACGCCGGTTGGCTTGCGGCTGTATTCGCGCAGCGCATCGAAAAACGGGGTGCGGAAGCGCTTGTCGATGGCGCGCAGAATGGACTGGTGCTGCTCGATGTAGTCCGTTTCGCGATAGAAAATGCGGTTGAAATAATGCAGATCGCGGCTGGCGGTGCTTTCCACCTCGCCGCTGGTGACCAGGAACTGGTCGATTTCGGGACGCAGGTCATGGGTCACCCGGCCCAGCAGGATGCTGCGTTCGCTGTCGGTCTGGTTCTCCAGGTCCAGATCCGCGAACGCACTCAGATAATTGCGCAGCACGCTGAGGTTGTAGTCCGACTTGTAGGGAAATTCATAGCGGATCAGGCTCGCCTGGATGTCGGGATTGATGAGCACCGCGATCAGCGCATCCTCGAAGCTTCTGACCACGACCACGTCGTAAATGAACTTGTCCTCGGCGCGGCGCATGCGGCGAAAGGCATCGCGCACCACTTCTTCTTCCTGCGGCAGCAGATTGTCGACGATCAGGACTTCGAAATACGGCTGTTGGCTGGACAGGTCGTAGCCGGGGTGGCCGCGCCGGAAACGATCGAGCGCGTCGCGGGTTTCCACATCCTCGCCATCGCTGTCGCTGAGGTCAATGTGGTGGCGCCGATAGGCATCGCTGACCAGCGCCCGCACGACGCGCTTGACCATTTTTTCCAGTTCCGCATGGCGACCCTGATCAAACAGCATCCAGATGTAGCGAAAGTCTTCGCGCGTCGGGAAGGCATGATAGGCATGGACGATTTCCAGGCGCGTCAGCTTGATGCGAATCGCCTTGAGCAGGCGCTTGGTGCGCCCCCTGCCCTGCAGGCGCAGCAATTCGGCCAGGTCGTGGGTAAGCGCATTCCAGGTATCCGCGCGCAAGTGCGAGATCTTGTGATAAAAACCCAGCGCGGAATGAGGGACTTCGCTTTTTTTTGCCATAGGTTTCACACTTGCAATCGGCACCCCGTGCCATGGCCGTAGCTGTTGTGCCAGGAAGGCCGGCGGCGGTGTTCTTGCCTCACCCAGTGGCGGCGGCTGCGCCATCCGACTGCCTGCCTGGCTGCAGTTTCATCATGCACAGATACGGCACATTAGACAAATCGCGCAGGATCGGCGCTACACGACAGAGACACCCGGCGTGCCCGCCTGCAGGCGACCAATCATGGCCGCCTGAGCGCAGCCATCGGCCTGCAACAAGGCCAGCACGTCTGCGGCCGCCGCGGGTGCGCAAGCGATCAGCAAGCCGCCCGAGGTCTGCGGATCGCACAGCAGGGCCTGGGCCAGCGCCGGCAATGCCGCGGCCAGCGTCACAGTGTCTGCACAAGCCTGCCAGTTGCGGGCCGAGGCGCCGGTGACGAAGCCTTGTGCCGCCAGCTCGCGCGTATCTCCGAGCCACGGCAGACGCGCATACTCCAGCTCGGCATGCAGGCCCGCGCCGCGACACAGCTCCAGCGTGTGGCCCAGCAGACCAAAGCCGGTCACGTCGGTGAGCGCATGCACGTCTGTGTGGGCGCCCAGTTTCGCGCCTGATGTATTTAGCGACGTGGTACTGGCGAGCAGCGCCTGGTAGTTGGCCGCATCCAGGGCATTCCTTTTCAAGGCGGCAGCAAGAATGCCGACACCCAGCGGCTTGCTCAGGATCAGCGCGTCCCCGGCCCGGGCCTGGTCATTGCGCTTGATTTGGTCCGGATGCACGAGCCCCATGGCCGCGAGCCCGTAAATCGGCTCGACTGCATCAATGGAATGACCACCGGCGACGGGAATGCCGGCTTGCTGGCACACGCTGGCGCCGCCGGCCAGAACCTGCTGAATGGCGGATTGCGGCAGCGTATTGATGGGCATGCCCAAGAGCGCCAGGGCCATGATCGGCCGCCCGCCCATGGCATAAATGTCGGACAGCGCATTGGCGGCGGCAATGCGACCGAAATCATGCGGATCGTCCACGATCGGCATGAAAAAATCGGTGGTTGCAATCAGGGCCTGGTCTCTGTTCAGACGATAAACGCCGGCGTCATCGCCGGAGTCGGCGCCTACCAGCAGGTGCGGAAACGGGCCCGGCGGCATGGCATCGCGCATCAGCTCGGCGAGCACGTCAGGCGCTATCTTGCAGCCGCAGCCGCCGCCGTGGGCCAGCGTGGTCAGGCGAATCGGGTTTGGATTCATGGACACTCCTTGCGCGCCACCTGGCGCAGATCGAGTTTTTCCAACAACGCGCAGGCTTGGGCGCGGGCATCGGCAGCCGTGGGATCATAGGCAAAAACCGGCGCCGCCGCGGCCTGGCGATAATGCTTGCCGCTGCTGCGCCGATAAGCCGGATCATAATGTATCTGCACCAACTCTTGGAACAATTGCGCCCGCTCATTGGCATCGATCATGGCCTGCCAGCGCGCCACGGTCTTGCGGCTGTGCAAATGCGCCAGACGCCCGAGCTGGCGCTTGAAGCGCTCCGACTCGACAAACAGGTGCGCATAGTCCTGCAGCAAAAAATCGATGCGCTGCGCCAGGTCGGCCTGAATTCGCACGCAGCGGCTGGCATGCATGGCTTGCAGCAAGTTGGTGGGCAGATCCAGCCGACCAATGCGCCGGCTCTCGGCCTCGACGAACACCGGGCGCCTCGTAGCCAGCGCGCTCAAAGCCGAATACAGGGCCGTCTCGAAGCCGCGTTGGCTCGGCTGCGGCCAGGCGGGCAGTCGCCCCAGCAGCGAGCCACGATGGCGGGCCAGCGCTTCCAGGTCCAGCACTTGCGCGCCGACTTGGCCCAACGCCTGCAACAGGCGCGTCTTGCCGGAGCCGGTCGGCCCGGTGAGCACGATGCAGCGCAGAGCCGCCGGCAGCCGTTCGAGGCCGGCCAGCACGTGATGGCGCCAGGCCTTGTAACCACCCTCGAGCTGCCGGGCCCTCCAGCCGACGAGATTGAACCAGGTGGCCATGGCGCCGGAGCGCTTGCCGCCACGCCAGCAGTAAATCAATGGCTGCCAGCCGCGTGGCCGATCGGCAAACAGGGTTTCCATGTGCCGGGCGATGTGGCGCGCAGCCAGGGCGGCGCCCAGGCGCGTCGCCTGAAACGCGGATTCCTGTTTATACATGGTGCCGATCCAGGCACGTTCGTCGTTGCTCAACACCGGCGCATTGATGGCGCCGGGAATATGGTCGTCGGCGAATTCGGCCGGTGTGCGCACATCGACGATGTCATCGCACTGATGGCGCTCGGCCAGCGTGCAGCGGCCGTGCCGGCCATTCACTGCAAGCGATTTGGGCATGGCAAACAGCACCTCATTGCCGTTCTTGGAATTGGGCGGGAGTAATTGCATCTCCAGTGTTTCTGCAACGTCGGCGGCGATCAATGAAACAGGCCTGCGCCGTCATGAAAAGCGCGAATCCGGCACGCAACCACTTTGCTGACAAGATTGTGGAGCTGCTGGCCGCGGTAGCTGATTATAGACTAATTACCTTTATATA
>DATGUT010000075.1:0-11150 GCA_035301185.1 Salinisphaeraceae bacterium | reverse complement strand
GAGGGCTTCCTGTTCGAGCTGGAGCGGCGGGGCTATCTCTCGTCCGGCGAGTTCGTGCCCGAGGTGGCGCTGGAGCATCCCGAGGCGCTGGAGGCGCTGCATCGCGATTTCCAGCATGCGGGTTCGCACATCGTCGAGGCGTTTACATATAACGGCCATCGCGAGAAAATGCGGGTCATCGGCAAGGAAGACCAGCTGGAGCCGCTCAATCGCGCCGCCCTGCGCATTGCCCGCAAAGTGGCCGACGAGCGCGCCGACAACCTGATGGCCGGCAACATCTCCAATACCAACATCTGGTCGCCCGACGATGCCGCTGCACAGGCCGAAGTGCGCGCCATGTTTGAGGAAATGGTCGCCTGGGCCGTGGAAGAGAAGGCCGATCTGATCATTGGCGAGACCTTCTACTACGCCGGCGAAGCCTTTGCCGCCTTGGAGACAATCCAGGCCAGTGGGCTGCCGGCCGTGATCACGCTGGCGCCGATGGCCGGCAATCGCATGATGGATGACAAGGGCATCGCCGAAACCTGCGTCGAGCTGGAGCGCCGCGGCGCCGACGTGATCGGTCTGAACTGCTTCCGCGGCCCGGCGACCATGCTGCCTTGGCTGCAGCAGGTGCGGGAAGCCGTGTCCGGCCATGTCGCCGCGCTGCCAGTGCCCTATCGCACGACCAATGACGAGCCGACCTTCTTCAACCTGTCGGATGCGCATGGCTGTGCCTGCCCCTCGCCGCACGGGCGCACGTTCCCAACCGCGTTGGATCCGCTGTACTGCAACCGCTACGAGATCGGCCAGTTCGCCCGGCAGGCGTATGACATGGGGGTGAATTACCTCGGCGTATGCTGTGGCGCCGCGCCCATGCACATTCGCGAAGTGGCCATGGCGGTCGGCCTTGAGCCGGAAGCGGCACGTTATGCCGAGCGCATGGAAAACCACTTCATGTACGGCAGCAACGAACGCCTGCCGGAGCACATCAAGGCGCTGGGCGAAACCGCCTGAGCAGGCCGCAGGATCGCCCCGATCTTCGGCATCGAGATCGGGGCCAGGCGCAAACCTCGATTCGCCTCAGCCGGCGGCAAAGGTTTTCAGCGCGGCGCCAGTCAGCCGATAACCGATCCACTCGCTTTGCGGCCTGGCGCCGATTGCCTCGTACAAAGCAATCGCCGGCTTGTTCCAGTCCAGTACGTTCCACTCGAAGCGGCCGTAGCCGTTGGCCACGGCATGGCGCGCCAAGTGTCGCAGCAGCGCCTTGGCATAGCCGCGCCCGCGTGCAGCCGGGGTAATGTAAAGATCTTCCAGAAAAACGCCATGGCGGCCGAGCCAGGTGGAAAAATTGAGGAAATAAACCGCGAAACCGACCGGCTCGCCGGCGACTTCGGCCATTAGCCCGTGCGCCCGGGCCTGCTCGCCAAACAGGCGCGTGCGAATATCGGCCACGCTGGCCTGCACTTCCTGCTCGGCCTGCTCGTAAATCGCCAGTTCGATGATGAAATGCAGGATCTGCTCGGCATCGGCAGGCGCGGCGGGGCGGATTGCGAGTGCGGACATGGCAGCCTGCGCCGGGTGTGATTAGTCGAAATAGCTGAACGTCGCGCCGACCTGGATGCCGCGCACGCTGGAAGCGAGCAGGCGGATGACATTGATGACATCATCGCGATGCACCATTTCCACCGTCGTGTGCATGTAGCGCAGGGCCGGGGAGATGAGTGCCGACGGCACACCTTGATAACTGTAGGCAAAGGCATCGGTATCGGTGCCGGTGCCCGGCGCCCGGGCCTCGCGCTGGAAGGGGATGTCCTCACGCTTGGCCGTAGCCACGATGTGTTCGCGCAAACGATTCTGCACCGCCGGCGCATAGGCAATGACCGGGCCGGCGCCGATCTTGAGCGAGCCATGGGTTTTCTGCTCGATCATCGGCGTGCTGGTGTCGTGAGTGACATCGGTGATGATGGCCGCGTCGGGGCGGATGCGCTCGGCAATCATGCGAGCGCCGCGCAGGCCGACCTCCTCCTGCACCGAATTGACGATGTAGAGGCCGAAATTGGGGCGCTCGCCGCTCTCGTGCAGCAGCCGCGCCACTTCGGCGATGATGAAGCCACCGATGCGATTGTCGAGCGCGCGGCAGACGAACTTGTTGTCGTTGAGGATGGTGAATTCATCCGGATAAGTAAGCACGCAACCCGGATAAATGCCCATGGCTTCAACGTCTTCCTTCGAGTCGGCGCCTACATCAACGAAGATGTTGTCCTTGCTCGGCGGCTTTTCCTTCTGTGGGTTGCGCGTGTGGATGGCCGGCCAACCGAACACGCCGGGGACGGGGCCGTTTTCGGTGTGGACATGCACCCGCTTGGAGGGGGCGATCTGATGATCCGAGCCGCCGTTGCGCAGCACGTAAATCAGGCCCTTGTCGGTGATGTGATTGACATACCAGCCGATTTCGTCGGCATGGCCTTCGATGACCACCTTGTAGTCTGCCTCCGGATTGAGCACTCCGACCGCCGTGCCATAGGCATCGGTGATGAACTCGTCCACATAAGGCTTGAGATAGTCCATCCAGATCTTCTGCCCGCCAGACTCATGACCAGTCGGAGCAGGGTTGTTCAGATAGCGTTCCAGAAACGCCATTGAGGCATCGGTCAGCGGTGCAGCGGTAGCGGCCATGAGAAATCCTGTTCCAGTGGCAAACAATTTGCAATGCGTGCATTGTCCAACCGTCCAGGTGCGACTGCAAGCCTGCGGCGGCTGTAATTGCTGGACCAGCGTTGCCGGGCGATTCGCATTACAGCAACCCGCGCGTGATTTGGCCACCCTCGTACATTCATGCAATATTAAGGAACTGGCAGCGGCCTGCAATGGGCGCAATGGCCAGGAAAACACAGTGCAATGCTTGTCTACCGAGGGGGATGCACATGCAGAAGAAAAGAGGTTTGCTCGCTGTGAGCCTGTTTGGGTTTGGTGCAGCCGCGCTGATTTGCTCCGTGTCAGTGGCCGCTGCCGCGCAAACCGTGGATGGTTACGAATACAAGATTCACTCCGCCGTTGTCGAAGCGGAAGAACTCGGCAAGTTTCCGCCGGACTATCCGGACGCGATAACGCGTCATTTTCGCCAGGGCCCGCGGCATACATTGATGTGGGGCGATTTGGTCGAAGAAAGAACCCCCGACAACGCATCCTTCGCCCGCGGTGAGCGGCGCTTGGGGTTGCTGATTCCGCACTGGCCCGCAGAGCGCCGCGCCACGCAAGACACGGGCTGGGACAGCTATGGCGAGCCGCTTGTCTACAATTCGTTCGCCTCCAGCGTAGAGCGCGGCGATGATGACCGCACCATTGCCGGCCATGCGGCGCGGCACTACGTATTCAAGGCCGATTTCAGCGTCCGGCGCGAAAACGAAGCCGCCAGCATTCAGCAGAAAATAGTTTCGCAACTCTGGATCGTCCCCGAGCTGCCGTTTTCCTGGGCTCCATACGCGGTGCTGGGCATTTATGCCGATCCACGCCTCGGTGCGGCGATTCTGCACCAGGTCGGCGAGCTCGGCATGGTCGTGCGCGTGGACACAGGCTATGAGGAGAAAACAATCCTCGAGGATGGCTCGCTTGCCGGTACGCCGCGCCAGCGGGCGCATGTCGGCTGGGTCACGGACCTGCAGCCAACGGCTGTGCCGCAGCTAGACGTGCCGGTTGCCGACGAGGCGACGTTCGAGCGACTCAGCGTTGCACTCGGCGATGACCGTGAAGATATCTGCCAGATGGTCGCTGACGGTGAGATACCGGCAGCTGCAAACAAGGTGCTGACCGCCAAGCAGCAGCCGGCCGTGTTGCAGGCTCTGCGCGAGGTCTGCGCCAGGCCTTGATTGCGAGAGGCTGGTGGCGCGCACTTGCGAGTCGCAAACCATGCGCGGCATGCTTCAGGCTGGCAGTTTGTCAGAGAGCATACGGGACAAGGCAGCGGCTGCGCATGGGCGCAATTTGTGCAAGATGCAGCCGAATTCTATAGCAGGCAGCATGCATGACAAACCGGCCGCTGGCGCTGATTTGCCTGCGGCTGGCAGCGACAGCTCGCCGCGGCAGACGCTTCGGGTCGATTACATTCTGCGCAGATCCGCAAAGCTGCCGCTGGCGTACTGCGCGCGCAACTGCGGCAAGGCCTCGAGCAGCGTGCGTGCAGCCGCGCGCGGGCTGGGCATGGCCGCCGTGCCGCGCGCGTCCTGCAGTCGCTTCACTGATGGAAATTCGTCTACATCCACACCGCTGATGTAATCCTGCATGGCCGTGTGCACCAGGCCCGGCGCCAGCGCCGTCAGGTGCGTGCCAGGCAGGTCATGCGCATACAGTTGCGTGAGCATGTTGAGCGCGGCCTTGGACAGCGCATAACTGCCCCAGCCCTTGTTGCCGCTCACGCCCGCGCCGGAGGAGATCAGAATCACCTGCTGCGGCGCTCGGTGGCGGGCGAACCAGTCGAGGATGATCTTGTTCGCCCAGACATTGATGTCCATGGCGCGGCGCAACTCGGCCAGGCCCAGCTCTGGCATGGTCTTGAATTCGCCGAGCATGCCCGCGCACAGAATGACCAGCGAGATGTGCGCCTCACCAATAATCCGATCAAGCGCCGGGGCGATTGCATCCAGCTCGCTCAGATCAACTTGCGCAGCCTGAAAATCACTTGAATCAAATCCGGCCGAGCGCCGGCTCAGGCCATAGACTGTTCGTCCTTGCTCAAGTAATTCTGCGGCCAGCGCCTGCCCCAGACCGCTGGATGTGCCGGTGATGAATGCGCTGTCAGTCATGTCTGTCCGTATTGCAAAAGCTGTGCGGGCCAGTTTACAGCGGCGCTGGCAACCCTACTAGCGAGTGCAAGGGAAAGCCTGTAGCGGTGTGTGTTTATGAAGCAGTTCCGGGGTTAAAGTGGATCCAGTTTTTCAGCTCTGGAGCCCGCCATGGCCAACACTCATCAAACCATCAACCCCGCGACCGAGGAAGTCATTCAGACCTTCGACATCACCAGTGATGCGCAGGCGCGGGAAATCGTGACCGCTACCCATGAAGCATTTCTTGAGTGGCGCCAAACTGATTTTGACGAGCGTGCAGACATCCTGCGGGCCATCGCGAAACTGCTGCGCAAGCGCAAGGAAAACTTCAGCGCACTGATGACCCAGGAAATGGGCAAGCCGATTACCCAAAGCAATGATGAGATCGAGCTATGCGCCGCCATCTGTGAATACACGGCGGATAACGCGGCCACATTCCTCGCCGATGAAGAGCGATCGCTGCAGGGCGGGCGCGCCCTGATCACGTATCAACCCTTCGGCGTAATCTTCGGCATCCAGCCCTGGAACTTTCCACTTTACCAAGTGTTTCGCTACAGCATCGCCAACATCATGGCCGGCAACTCCGTGTTGCTCAAGCATGCGCCCAATGTCTGGGGCTGCGCGCTGGAGATCGAAAAGCTGTTCCGTGATGCCGGCCTGCCGGGGCACGTCTTCAGCGTGTTGCTGATCGGTGACGAGCAGGCCGATGCCCTGATCGAGCACGAATATGTACGCGGCGTAAACTTTACCGGCAGCCCGCGCGCAGGCCGCATCGTCGGTGCCAAGGCCAGTGAATGCCTGAAGAAGTCGGTGTTGGAGTTGGGCAGCAATGATGCCTATCTGGTATTGGCCGACGCCGACATCGACAAAACCGTGGCGAACTGCATGCAGGGACGCATCTACAACGCTGGCCAGTCCTGCGTCGCGGCCAAGCGCTTCGTCGTGGTCGATTCGGTGTACGAGCAGTTCCGCGATGCCTATGTTGAACACATGCGCCAGATTCAGTACGGCGATCCGACCGATCCGGATACCCGCCTCGGCCCGATCGCGCGCCAGGACTTGCGCGCGGCCCTGCATGATCAAGTCACGCGCTCGATCGAACAGGGCGCGAGCTGCGCGCTCGGCGGCGCAATGCCGGACGGTGTTGGTTTCTTCTATCCGGCCACTGTGCTGGAAGACGTCGCACCTGGCATGCCGGCCTATGACGAGGAGCTGTTCGGCCCGGTCGCCGCGCTGATCCGGGTGCAGGACGAAGAGGAGGCGATTCGTGTCGCCAATGATTCCCGCTATGGCCTTGGCGGCGGCATTTTCTCCGGCGACGAAGCACATGCCATCGACATTGCCCGCAACCTGTTCGACACCGGCATGGTCAACATCAACGGCTATCGCCTGGCGCAGCCACAGCTGCCGTTCGGTGGGGTCAAGGACAGCGGTTACGGCCGTGAACACGGCGGCTTCGGCATCAAGGAGTTCGTCAACATCAAGGCGGTCTTGATCGTGGAATAAGCCCTGCCTGCGCAGGGTGAGCGCGCGACGCAGCCACCCTGCATTCCATGCCAACCAACAGGCCCAAGCAGGCAGGACGGGCTGCCTCGGCATCGATTTCACCCCAGTTGCGGGGGCACGGCAGGATTTCGTGTTCGCTGATGCTCAATTCACGCCGAAGCCGCTGTGAGGCGCTGCGCAGCATGTCGTGAGCGGCATTGCCGCCATCACCCGCATGCCCGGCTCGTCCAGCTGGCGGGCGAGGGGGAGATGGTGGATGATTTCTAATGCGCCAGCAGGCAAGTGAATGCAGTTGATAAATAAATAAGAACGGTTATCATTCGCGTTATTGTTCTAGTTCATGGATAACCATGCGGGGGCTTTGCATTGTCACTCGCATTTCGAGGGTCTGTCGAGAACTTGTCTGTATATCGGGGCACTGACATTGCCGTAATGCGCCCTTGCCGATCCGTGCAGCAGCACACATGCGTGGGGTGGCACCTGTGCCCGCATCGCCCATGGCCGGATCAGCACTCGTGAGCGAGCATGGGCACCGGTTTTGACAGCCGAGCCCTGCGCCAGGGCCGCGCTGCGCCGAACATGACAACAACAGGATGAATCTGATGAATCTCATGCATCACCCAGCCTGCAGACAACGGTACGGGACTGGGCATGGTATCGCCGCCGCCTTGCTTCTGGTTTTCGGCCTGCTCATGTCCATGGTCGCCACGGCCGCTCCACGGGTATTGGAAACGGCCTATGGCCAGGTCAGTATCGAGGGTACGCCCGAGCGTGTTGTCACGTTGTACGAAGGTGCGCTGGATGCCGCCCTGGCGGCTGGCGTGCAGCCATTGGCGGCAATCGCGACGCGCGGCGGCAGCGACGTGGCCGATTATATCGAGCAGCGCGCCGGAGATGTTGCCATTGTGGGCACGACGCGCGAGCTTAATCTGGAAGCGATCGTGTCCCAGCAGCCGGATCTGATTCTGGCCTCGCCGCGTCTGCCGAAGCAGCAATACGAACTGCTGTCGCGCATTGCGCCCACCGTGGTGCCGCCGGGCACGGGCCTGACAGCAGATGGCTGGAAGGCCGAGACGCGCCTGTTTGGCAAGGCCTTGGGGCGCCAGGATCAGATCGAAGCCGCGCTCGCCGAGATCGAACAGCGCGCCGCGGCGCTGGCAGAGCAGGTGCAGACGCGCTATGCGGGCGATGATCGTCTGGCCTATCTGGTGCGCTGGATGCCGCAGGGCGCCATCGTCATGTCCACGCAGCTGTTTTCCACGGGGTTGCTGGACGCAGCGGGTTTTGATGTGCGCGACAGCGGGCTGGTGGGCGACGGACGGCCGCACAGCGATCCCTTGAGTCTGGAGAACCTTGCCAGAGTGGATGGCGACTGGCTGTTTCTGGCCACGCTCAACGAAGAAGGCGAGGAAGCACTGCAGGCAGCGGAAAGCTCGCCGGCATTTGCCCGCCTGGAAGTGGCCGCGCGCGATCGGGTGATACCGGTGGACGGCCAGCTTTGGACCAGCGCCTCCGGCCCGCTGGCGGCCACGGCCCTGCTTGATAGGATCGAGGCGACGGTTCTGGATCGGTAATGCTGTCTGTCTGACTGGACACCATGAGCAAAGATTACCGGCCTGTATCGAAATCCCGCCAGTTGCAGCCGGCCATGCTTGCTGCGCTGGCTGTATTGGCATTCACATGCCTTTGCAGTCTGCTGCTGGGTGCCGGTGAAACTGGCCCTGGTGCCGCCTTGGCTGCCTTGATTGGCCAAGGCGACAATGCAGCCGACTTTGTGGTGTTCGAGTTGCGCGCGCCACGGACACTGGTGGGGCTGGCGGTGGGCCTGGCGTTGGGCGTAGCCGGCGCCTTGCTGCAGGCGGTAACCCGCAACCCGCTGGCCGAGCCCGGCCTGCTGGGTGTAAGTGCCGGCAGCGCCTTCGCCGTTGCCGTCGCGCTGGCGCTGGGTGCCAGTACAGCCACGCTGCGGATGTTCGTGGCCCAGCTGGGTGCCTTGAGCGGCTGCCTGTGCGTGCTGGGCGCGGTGCGCCTGCGCGGTGTGGGCGACGACCCCGTGCGGCTGGTGCTGGCGGGGGCGGCCTTGTCCAGCCTGCTTATTGCTCTGACCTCGCTGTTGCTGTTGGTGGATCAGCACACCGCCGATGAAATCCGCTTCTGGGTGATCGGCAGCGTCGCTGGGCGCAATCTTGGCGATTTGCTGTCGATCCTGCCTTCATTTGTGCTCGCGGGTGTACTGACGTTACTGATCGCACGGCCGCTGGCCGCTCTGGCCCTGGGCGAACAGGTGGCCGTGGGGCTGGGGCATCGCCCTGGTTTGGTCCGGCTGTTGACCATGCTCGTGGTGGCGCTGCTGGTCGGCGGCGCGACGGCCGTGGCCGGGCCGATCATCTTCGTCGGCCTGGTGGTGCCGTATTTGGCGCGTGCCATCGCCGGGCCGGACATCAGGCGCACGCTCTGGCTGTGTCTGCCACTGGGGCCAATCATGGTGGTTGGCGCCGATATCGTGGCCCGGCTGCTGGTGCGGCCATCGGAGCTGCCGCTCGGTGTGCTGACCGCATTGCTGGGGGCGCCGGTGTTGATCGCGGTGGTGCGCGCGCGCCGATTGCATGCGTTGTAGCAGTGTTTAAGCTGATGGCAGCAGATCGATTCAACACCTTGTCGCAGCGGCAAGCGGCAGCTCGTGAGGTGCCGCTTGCGCCCGCCGGCAAATGGGCGCTGCGCCTGCCGGGCGAACGCTCGGTGCTGGTTGATCGCCGCAGCCTGTTTGCGAATCTGGTTCTGGCTGCGCTGCTGCTGCTGGCGTGTGGGTTGTCATTGTCGCTGGGCAGCGTCAATCTGATGCCGCTGCAGGGATTGCAAACCTTGTTCGGTGAAGGTGATCCATTGACCACGTTCATGGTGCTGGAATTGCGTCTGCCCCGCCTGCTGGCCGGGCTGGCGACCGGCGCCGCTTTTGCCCAGGCCGGCTGCCTGATGCAGACGCTGGCCCGCAATCGCCTGGCGACACCCGGCATCATCGGCATCGACAACGGGGCGACCGCATTTGCCATTGCCTCTGTGCTGGGCGTGGGTGTATCGATGGCACCGTCGGCCATGGCGCTGGTGGGCGCGGCCACCGCCGCGGCGCTGGCCTTTGGCCTGGCGGGTGATGTCGGCACGCGCGGTTATCGCTTCATTGTGGCCGGTATCGGCATTGGCGCGGTCTTTGGAGCGCTGACACAGCTGATGATGGCGCAGGTGGCCATCGATGCTGCCAACGCGGCCTACCCCTGGACTGTCGGCACGCTCAATGCCCGCCCCGCCGGCGCGGTGGCCGTGCTGGGCATTGCTCTTGCGCTGAGTACGGTGGCGGCGCTGTTGCTGGCCCGCTCGCTGACCGTGCTGCGGTTTTCCGACGCCGTGGCGCAAGGCCTCGGCATACGTGTGCGCGCCTGCCGCTATGCATCGCTGGCCCTGGCCATCGTCATGGCCGGACTGGCGGTTGCCGTGGCCGGCCCGGTTGGACTCGTGGGCCTGGTTGGTCCGGAAGTCGCCCGCTATGTGACCAAGGGCGGGGTCCCGGTGATCGGTGCCAGCCTGGCCGGTGCTCTGGTGATGGTGTTGTCGGATCTCGCCGGGCGCCTGCTGCTGGCACCGCTGGAAGTGCCGGTCGGTATCATTACCGCCGTGGTCGGCGGTCCTTATCTACTGTGGATTTTGTTGCGTTCTCCGAGGATTGCGCCATGAATCATGATCATTCGACAACCCATGCCGAAGCACGCCTGCGGGCCACTGGCCTCGGGCTTGCCTATGGCCGCTCGCTTGTCATCGATGCACTTGATCTGACGCTGCCCGATGGCCAGGTCACTGCCATAGTCGGGCCCAATGGCTGCGGCAAATCGACCCTGCTGTCCGGCTTGGCGCGCCTGCATGCGCCGAACAAGGGTGCCGTGTTGCTTGATGGTGCCGATATTCAAAGCCTGCCGGCGCGTGAGGTGGCTCGCCGCATCGCGTTGCTGCCACAGGATACGCAGGCGCCGGAGGGGCTGACCGTCAGCGAATTGATCCGCTTTGGCCGGCAGCCGCACCAGGGCTGGTTGCGGCAATGGTCGGCGCAAGATCAGCGCGTGGTCGCCGACGCCTTGGCGGCAGCCAATCTGGAGCATCTCGCCGATCGCTCGCTGGATTCTATGTCGGGCGGCCAGCGCCAATGTGCCTGGATTGCCATGGCCATTGCCCAGCAAACACCGCTGCTGCTGCTGGATGAGCCGACCTCGGCGCTGGATCTCGGCCACCAACTCGAAATCTTCGAGCTGATTCGCGAGTTGGCAGCCACCGGCAAAACCATCGTCATGGTCGTGCATGACCTGGCCAGCGCCTGTCGTTTTGCCGACCATTTGGTGGCGATGAACGCCGGCGCCATCGTGGCCGAGGGCTCGCCGCGGGATGTGGTCACCGCCGAACTGGTCAGGCGGCTGTACGGCGTCGATTGCACGCTGATCGAGGATCCTGCCACCGGCAGTCCGGTGCTCACCAACATCCGCCACGCGCCGGCGGTCTACGCCGCGGCTGCAGGTGGCCTGGGCTAAAGAGAGCACATATTGGCCGGCACGCGCGGTGGGTTGATGCAGAAACGGCTTATCTCTCGAAGTGCGACTCTTCGAGATCGAGATGATGCTCCACCCGGCGCATTGCCCGGTCGCTGATTTCGCCCTTGTCGTGGATGTGCAGCAGCGCAGCGCGCTCCGCGGCAATCAACTCATGCCGCAGCCGCTGCAAGGCGCTGTGGCGCGCCTCATAATCGATGTAGTTGTCGTCATCATCATTGTCCTGGCCGTCGTCGCGCAGCTTCTGCATCAGCGC
>DATGUT010000074.1:0-3018 GCA_035301185.1 Salinisphaeraceae bacterium | reverse complement strand
CCAGGGTGCAGGCGCCCTCCGCATAGGCTTCGCGGATATCGCCATCGGTTACGGCATTGCAAATGCAGACGTACATGTTTCACCTCCAATGACGAAAGTAAAACGCAAATGAGAATGGTTGTCAAACGCATTTAGAATCTGCGCAGGATACGTCGCTCCAACCGCTCGTCCATGGCATGGCAGGCTGCGCGGGCACCCTGCTAGCGCTTTTTCAGGCAAGCAGACAGTTCATGCAGCGCCATGCGATACACCTTGCGCTTGAAGAACACGACTTCGTCCACCGGATGCCAGTAATCAACCCAGCGATAGCCATCGAACTCGGGTTTGTCGCTGGTGTCGAAGCGCACGCAGGATTCCGGCGCCTCCAGCCGGAGCATGAACCATTTCTGCTTCTGGCCGATGCACAACGGGTGTCGATTGCGCCGGATATAGCGTTTGGGCAGGCGATAACGCAGCCAGCGCCGAGTACAGCCAATGATGCGCACATGCTCCGGCAACAGCCCGACCTCCTCTTCCAGTTCCCGGTACAATGCGTCCTCCGCGGCTTCGCCCTGGTTGATGCCGCCTTGGGGGAACTGCCATGATTGCTGGCCGATGCGCTTGGCCCAGAAAACCTGGCCGTGAGCATTGCTCAAGATGATGCCGACGTTAGGCCTGAATCCCTGCGTATCAATCATTGCTGCGACCCACTTGCTCCACTATCCAGCTTGATTCTTCCACAAAACCGACGGAGTGACCAACATGGATCTGGCCCTGTTTGATCTTGACAACACGCTGCTCGCCGGCGACAGCGACCACATGTGGGGGCAATTCCTGGTGACGGAGGGCATCGTCGACGGCGCCACCTACGAGCGCGAAAACGATCGCTTTTACGAGCAATACAAGGCCGGCGAACTGGACGTGGAGGCCTACCAGCACTTCACCCTGCAGCCGCTGGTCAACAACCCGCCGCAGCGCATGCTGGCACTGCGCGAGCGCTTCGTGCGCGAGCACATCGAGCCGATCGTGGCGCGCCATGCGCCGGCCCTGCTCGAGAGCCACCGCAAACGCGGCGATTGCCTGGTGATCATCACCGCCACCAATCGCTTCGTGACCGAGCCAATCGCCGCGCTGCTGGGCATCGAGCATTTGCTGGCCACCGAGCTGGAACAGATCGAAGGCCGCTATACCGGCAACGTCAGCGGCGTCGCCTGCTTCCAGGCCGGCAAGATCGAGCGCCTGGCCGAGTGGCGTGCCACGCAGACACAACAATTCCGGCGCACCTGCTTTTATTCCGATTCACACAACGATCTGCCGTTGCTGCGCGAAGTTGATCAGCCGATTGCGGTCGATCCTGATGCCACGCTGATCAGCGCCGCCAAGGCCGCGAGCTGGCCCATCATCAGCCTGCGCGGCGCCGAGCCGCCCGCGTTTCAGCCCGACGTCCAGCCCGCGAGATAAGGCGCCACCGCCGCGCGCAAACGCGCATTGGTGGCAAAAACGCTGGTTGCCTGCAAGTCGATGGGCTTGCCGCCGAGTGTCGTGATGTCGCCACCGGCCTCACGCACGATGACCGTGAGCGCGGCGATGTCGAGAATATTGACGTCGGACTCCAGGACCACATCAACGCGTCCCGATGCCAACAAATGGTAATGATAAAAATCGCCATAGCCGCGAATGCGGCTGACGCGATTGATCAGCTGCCCCACCTCCGTCCAGGCCGGGGATGCCGCCAAGCGAGCGCTGTTGCCGATGGACAGGCTGGTCGCAGCCAGATCATCGATCGCGGATACCTGCAGCGACGCTTCATTCAAGGTGGCGCCTGCGCCTTGCGCGGCGCAAGCCAGCTCGCCGGCGCCGAAGAACGGCGCATTGGAGACCCCCAGCACCAGTTCACCGCGGTACATCAGCGCAATCTGGGTGGAGAAAAACGGATAACCGCGGACGAAGCTCTTGGTGCCATCGATCGGGTCGATCAACCATAAATAATCGCTGTCGCTGCGCTCCTGCCCCAGCTCTTCGCCATAAAAGCCATGCGCGGGCCAATCGGTGCCCAGCACCCCCTTGATGGCACGCTCGGCTTCAATGTCCGCCACCGTTACTGGACTGGCATCGGCCTTGTGCATGACTTCGATGTCAGTACGGTAGTACGCACGTATCACCGCCTCGGCCGCACGGGCGGCGTCGATGGCGCTCTCCAGATAAGGCTTCCATTTGCTCAAGACGAATCTCCATCGCAGGTGGGCGTGCCAGGGCTGGCCGTATTGACCGCCTCTCTTCCGGCAGCGACCAGCGCTCGGTCGAAGCGCTGCCAATCGAACGCCGGGCCGGGATCGGTTTTCCGCCCCGGGGCGATATCGCTGTGGCCGACGATGCGCGCGCGCACAAGCGCCGGATAATGGCGCATCAGCGTCGCGGCCAGCCACCCGAGCCGGCGATACTGGGCGACACTGTAGGGGCAATCGTCTGTGCCCTCCAGCTCCACGCCGATGGCAAAGTCATTGACATTGTCGCGTCCGGCAAAATGCGAGCGCCCTGCATGCCAGGCGCGCTCCGTAAATGACACGTATTGTGTCAGCGCACCGGTGCGGGCGATAAAAACATGCGCGGAGACGCGCAGCGACGCCACCTGCGCGAAAAAGGGGTGCGCCGCCGGATCCAATTGATTGGCAAAAAGTGCATCGACGTGACTGCCGCCGAAGCACCCCGGCGGCAAAGTGATGCCATGCACCACCAGCGTATCGACAATGCTGCCTGCAGGCCGCTCATTGCAGTTCGGCGAAGCGCGGTGCCTGGCTGCAACAAGCCAGCCGCGCCTGATTTCAAAACCTTGCATGCATGCCATAATACGCCAACCACAGGCATGGTTCCCGCCATTTCTGACCGCCGCTCCGGCGGTCTGCGCACGGAACTAAATCATTCGCCACTGTCCTAATTGAATGTCCAGTGCAGAAACAACTCAGAAGGCTCTCGCATATGCTGCTGCGCACCTTGCCATATCTTGCATTCGTCATGCTGCTGTTCGCTGCCGCAGCACAT
>DATGUT010000073.1:0-2585 GCA_035301185.1 Salinisphaeraceae bacterium | reverse complement strand
AAGACGATCGACCCGCAGTTCGTGCAGGCGGCACAGGAGCGCTGATTGTCTGCCCGCCAGGACGTGACCGAACAGCGTGCCCGCAGCGACGATCGGGAGCGCATAAAATGGATGGAGCCGATGGGCTCCATCCCGCGCTCGGCGTACATTGCCATCAGCATACTCAGCTTCGTGCTGTTGCTGTGCCTGTGGACGTTGATCACGGGGCTGGGCCTGGTTTCGCCGATGTTCCTGCCGTCGCCGGCGGCGGTCCTGCAAACCGGCATCGATCTGTTCGTGCGTTTCGATTTCCTGGCCGATGTCTGGGCCACGGTGTATCGGGTCTTCGGCGGTTTTCTGATCGCGACGGTCATCGCCGTGCCGCTCGGGCTGCTCATGGGCACGTTCAAGCCGATCGAGGCGTTCGTCGAACCCATGAATTCGTTCCTGCGCTACATGCCTGCATCCGCCTTCATCCCGCTGTTCATCCTGTGGCTCGGCATCGGCGACGTGGAGAAGATCGCCATCATCTTCGTCGGCTGCTATTTCTCCATGTTGCTGATGATTGCCGTCGAGGTGCGCTCGGTGCAGCGAGAATTGCTCGAGGCCGCCTACACGCTGGGCGCGACGCCGGCGCAGGTTTTGCGCCGGGTCATCCTGCCCGCGGCGTTGCCGGGCATTTATGACATTCTGCTGCTGATCCTGGGCTGGGGCTGGACTTACATCATCGTCGCCGAACTGGTGGCGGCCGACCAGGGGATCGGGCACATGATCCTGCAGTCCCAGCGCGTGCTCAATACCGGCAACATCATCTTCGGCATCCTGTTCCTGGGCCTGATCGGGCTGCTCACCGACACGATTTTCCGCATGATCGGCCGCCGCCTTTTTGCCTGGCGCTGAAGAGGAATCCATGGTAGGTCACGGAAGCAAGCTGGAGGTCGTTGGACTCGATAAAACCTTTCCCGTGCGTGGCGGCCAGCCAGTGCATGCGCTCGAAAACATCAATGTATCGGTGCGCAATCGCGAGTTCCTGTCCTTGCTGGGACCGTCGGGCTGCGGCAAATCCACGCTGCTGCGCATCGTCGCCGGGCTGGAAGTGGCCAGCGCCGGCAGCGTTGACAAGGAAGGAACCCGGGTGACCGGGCCGGGCGCCGATCGCGGCATGGTGTTCCAGGCGTTTTCCCTGTTTCCGTGGCTGACAGTGCAGAAGAACGTCGAGTTCGGCCCCAGCCTGAGCGGTGTCGACAAATCAGTGCGGGCCGAGCGCGCCCGCCACCTGTTGGAGCATTTCGGCCTGGGCCCGTTCGCGGACAAATATCCCAAGGCACTCTCCGGCGGCATGAAGCAGCGCGTGGCGCTGGCGCGCGCCATTGCCAACGACCCGGAAATCCTGCTCATGGACGAGCCCTTCGGCGCGCTTGATGCGCAGACCCGCGCTTCCATGCAGGAGTTCGTGCTGCAGGTGTGGCAGGAAAACCAGAAGACCGTGCTGTTCGTGACCCACGACATCGACGAGGCCTTGTTCATCAGCGACCGCATTCTGGTGATGAAGACCCGCCCCGGCCGCGTCAGCCGCATCATCGACATCGACCTGCCGCGCCCGCGCGACTACGACATGCAATTCAGCGCCCGTTATCTGGAGCTGAAGCGCGAATTGAGCGAGCTGATCCGGGCGGAAACCCGGGCCGGACATGCGGCGTGACAGTGGCTGATCGATGGGCCGCGAACAGCCTGCCATGCGTTTGGCACAAGGTGTGAAACATGTTTGAGCGAATACAGGTGGAAGCCGACGACAGCATTCTCGGCCTGATCGAGAAGTTCCGCCAGGATGCCAATCCCGCCAAGGTCGATCTGGGGGTCGGTGTTTATCGCGATGCGCAAGGCAACACGCCGATCATGCGTGCGGTCAAGCTGGCCGAGGAGCAGCTGCTGCGCACGGAGATGACCAAGACTTATACCGATTCGCACGGCGATGCGGAATTTTGTCGCCACGTGGCGCAATTGATCCTGGGTGCTGACAGTACGGCGCTCGCAGCCGGGCGTGTCAGTACCACGCAGACGCCGGGCGGCTCCGCGGCGCTGCGCGTGGCGGCGGACCTGCTTGCACGGGAATTTCCCGAAAAAACATTATGGCTGCCTGCGCCGACCTGGCCGAATCATCACGACATTTTTGCCGCGACAGGTGTTCGGCTTGCCAGCTATCCATATCTCGATGCCATGGATGCGCCCGACTTCACGGCCATGGCTGCCGAGTTGCGCCGTATCCCGGCCGGCGATGCCGTGCTGCTGCATGCCTGCTGCCACAATCCGAGCGGCTATGACCTGTCCGCTGCACAGTGGCAGGAAGTGCTCGAGATTATCCGCGAGCGCGAATTGCTGCCGCTGATCGACTTCGCCTATCAAGGCCTGGGCGATGGGCTGGATGCGGACGCCTACGGCGTGCGCCTGCTGGCAAGCGAGCTGGGCGAGCTGCTGGTCACGCATTCATGCTGCAAGAACTTCGGCATTTATGCCGAACGCACCGGTTGCCTGCTGGCTCTCGCCGCCGACGACGATGCCAAAACAAGAGTGCGCGGGCGCATCGCGGCCATCGCCCGCTCGCTTTA
>DATGUT010000072.1:0-22299 GCA_035301185.1 Salinisphaeraceae bacterium | reverse complement strand
AGCCGTGCGCCATGTGCGCCGGCGCCATCGTGCATGCGCGCATTGCCTGCACGATTTATGCGGCCGATGATTTTCGTGCCGGCGCGGTGCATTCTCTGTTCGCGGTGTTTGATGAGCCGCGGCTGACGCATCGTGTTGCTTATCGCGGCGGCGTGCTGGCGGCGGACAGCGCAGAACTGTTGCGCCGCTTTTTTCGTGCCCGACGCGGCGCCTGAGCTGCGCCTGGCCCGGGATGCGCCGCTGCCCGCTTCAATGCTAAGCTCGCGCCATGAATAGAGAAAAAACTTGGCAAGTGGCAGTCCTGCCCGGCGATGGCGTGGGCCCGGAAGTCATCCGCGAGGCGCTGCGCGCCATCGAGGCATTGTGCGAACGCGAGCAAGGCCTGGTGATCGAGTGCACCAGCTTCGACTGGCCCTCACACGCGTGGCATGAACAGCATGGCGAGATCGCGCCACAGGATTATCTGGAGCAACTCGCGGCATTCGATGCCATCCTGCTCGGCGCGCTCGGCGATCCAGGGCCGACCAGCGATCCAAACCGTTATCTGCTGACCGATGGCGAATCGCTGGCGCCGCTGCTCGGCATTCGCAAGCATTTCGACCAGTGGGCCTGTGAGCGCCCATGCAAGCCGCTGCCCGGCGCGCCGCAATTCCTCAAGGATGAGCGCGCCAATGACATCGACATGCTCGTCATCCGCGAAAACAGCGAAGGCGAGTATGTCGGCCAGGGCGGGCGCCAGGCGGCGGGCACGAAACATGAAATCGCCACGCAAATCGAATTGTTCAGCTATCGCGGCACCGAGCGCATCATCCGCCATGCCTTCGAACAGGCGCGCAAGCGCGCGGCGGCGCGCGCTGCAAGCGGCGAGGCGCGCAGTTTCGGCCCCGATGACAAGGCCAGCCAGGTATGCCTGATCACCAAGCGCAACGCGCTCAAGCATTGGGGCGAGATGTACACGGAAGTGTTTGCCGAGGTGGCGGCCGATTATCCGGATGTGGCCACGCACCATGAACTGGTGGATGCGGCCTGCATGAAGTTCGTCACCACACCCTGGCAATTCGACGTGGTGGCCGCCTCCAACCTGCATGGCGACATTCTCACCGACCTCGCCGCGGTGCTCAACGGCGGCATGGGTGTGGCGCCGTCGTGCAACATCAACCCCGCGGATCGCACGCGCCCGCCGATGTTCGAGCCGACCCACGGCAGCGCGCCCGACATCGCCGGCCAGAACAAGGCCGGACCGACGGCCATGCTGCTGACCACGGCCATGATGCTGGCCTGGATGGGCGAAGACGATCCGCGTGCGGCGCGGGCCGGCGAACGGCTGCAGGCGGCGGTGGCCGCGGACCTGGCGGCAAACGGCCAGAGCCAGCGCGCAACCGATGCCGTGGGCCGGGCAATCATCGAGCGTCTGTAGGCGCATACAAACGCTGTTACAGCGCCGCTGCGCCGGATTTTGGCAAGGTTTGAAGTGCGGCATGCCGCGCGCTACAGTAAATGTTTTATATCTGCCCCTTACACGCTGTTCGGGGCTTCCTGAAGGAGTGTAATTATGACTGCGAATAGTCAGGGGCACCTGTCCCCATTGCTGAAGCAGGCGACCGGCGTGCTCGTCGATTATGGCGAGGGCTGTTATCTGTATGACACGGATGGCCAGCGCTACCTCGATTTCACCTCTGGCATTGGTGTGACCAGCACCGGCCATGCGCATCCGAAAGTGGTGGAAGCGGCGCAGGCACAGATTGCCAAGGTCATCCACGCCCAGTACACGACGGTCATGCACAAGCCGGTGCTCGAGCTTTCCGAGCGCCTGGGTGCGCGCATGCCGGGCGCCATCGACACGCTGTTTTTTGCCAGCGCCGGCACCGAGTCCGTGGAAGCCGCGCTGCGGCTGATGCGCCAGGCCACCGACAAGCCGAACATCATCGTCTTCCACGGCGGCTTCCACGGCCGCACCATTGGCTCGCTGTCGATGACCACGTCCAGCACCGGCCTGCGCGCCGGCCTGCAGCCGATGATGGGCGGCGTGATCGTGGCGCCATTCCCGCACACATTCCGCTATGGCTGGGACGAAGACACGGCCGCCGAGTTCTGCCTGCGCGAGCTGGATTACATTCTCGCCACCTACAGCGATCCACGCGAGACCGCGGCCATGCTGATCGAGCCGATCCAGGGCGAGGGCGGTTTCATGCCGGCGAACACGAAGTTCATGCAGGGGCTGCGCGAGCGCGCCGACCAGCACGACATGCTGTTGGCAGTCGACGAAGTGCAGGCCGGCTATGGTCGCAGCGGCAAGTTCTGGGCGCACAGCCATTTCGACGTGCAGCCGGACATTGTCATTACCGCCAAGGGCCTGGCCAGCGGCTTCCCATTGTCCGCCTTCGGCGCCTCCGCAGAGTTGATGGAGCGCGGCTGGATGGGCTCGCAGGGCGGCACCTATTGCGGCAACGTCGTCAGTTGCGCGGCCGCGCTGGCCACTCTGGATGTGATCGACGAGGAAGGCCTGGTGGATAATGCCGCGGAGCGTGGCGCGCAGCTGTTCGAGCGCCTGGAAGCGCTGCAGTCGGCCGAGAGCTGCATTGCCGACGTGCGTGGCCGCGGCCTCATGTGCGGCATCGAGATCCAGGATGCGGATGGCAACCCGGATGGCGATCGGGCCGCGAAAATCGCCAGCGCCTGCGAACAGGAAGGGCTGCTGGTGCTGCGCTGCGCGCCGCACAAGAACGTGGTGCGCCTGCTGCCACCGTTGATCGTCGACGAACAGCAGATCGACGAAGCCAGCGATATCTTCGAAAAAGCGGTAAAAGGCTCGGCCTGAGCCGGCCGCTGCAGGCAACGTACAGGCCCCGCGCCGAGCTTCCGGGCGGGGCTTTTTTGTTATCCTAGCGCGCTGTTTCTGCACATCTTGTTGCTTGCCAACGGATTGAGCACGGGCAGCCGGTGCGGGCCGGCTGTGCCGCCAGAACAACAATTGTCACCAGGGAATGCTGATGAAGCTCAATGAACTGCGCATATATCGTCAGGCACGGCCACTCGTTGCGCTGCTCCTGCTGCTGGTATTGCTGCTGGTGGCGCTGCCGGCAGCGGCCAGCGAGGCAACCACTGCAGGCGGCACCACAGCGGACTCACCAGTCAGTCTGTCGGAGCTGGCCGACCTGCTGGAAAACGAGGACACGCGGCTGCGTCTGGTCGATACGCTGCGTGCCGCAGCCACGGATGATCTGCAGGCATCGGCCCAGCCCGCAGATGATGCCACGTCCGCGCCCGCAGACGGCGCAGACGAGGCTGATGCAAAAGATGAAGATACGGCCACAACTGACACAGACGAAACATTTTCCCTGGTGCGCGAGCTGGCCCACGTCACCAGTGGCTGGGCGCAAAGTGTGAGCCGTCAGGCAGCTTCCATCTGGCAGACACTGCAGTCCTTGCGCGCCCGGAATACGGCCGCCGATGTGGCCGTGCCTGCATTCGATGCCAGCGCGTTTTGGGACGCCTTGCTCGCCTTCGTGCTGGTGGCGGCGGCCACCGTGGTTGCCTTTTTCGTGCTGCGCGTGCTGGCAGCCGGCCTGTTTGGTGCGCTGGCGAAATTGCCGCGGCATGGGGAGCGCGCTCTGGTCTTGTTTGTCCGGCGCGCACTCGCCGTCGTGCTGGCCCTGGCCGCGGATATCATCATCGTGCTGCTGGCCTGCGGGGCCGGTTATGCCGTCGGCTTGTTGCTTGGCGACAGCGCAGGCATTGGCACGCGCGAGACGCTGTTCATCAACGCTTTTGCCATGATCGAAGTGGTCAAGGCTGTCATACGCGCCGTATTTTCTGCCCGCTACGACAGCCTGCGCCTGCTGCCCATGTCCAGCGCGATCGCCGGCTGGTGGAGCGTGCGCCTGCGCTGGTTTGTCAGTGTGGTCGGCTACAGCCTGCTGGTGGCGGTGCCGATCATCAGTGCGCAGCTGTCGCCGGCGCTGGGCAGCGTGGTCAGCTTCGTCATCATGGCAGCGGCTTATGTCTATGCCCTGGTCGTCATCATCCGCAATCGCAAGCTGCTCGGCCAGCGCCTGTTGCATGCCGCCGGACGCTCGTCGATCGCATTCTTTGCCGTGCTGTTGCAGCTGCTGGCGCACTTGTGGCTGCCGCTGGCCGTAATTTATCTCACCATCCTGTTCGTTGGCAGCCAGGTCGATCCCGCCGGCGTGCTGCCATTCATGCTCGCGGCAACATTACAGACCCTGATAGCCGCGGCCATCGCCATGGGCCTGTCCGGGCTGCTGTCGCTGCTCATCGACAAGCGCATCCCGCTGCCCGCGCGCACCCGCCAGCGCCTGCCTAACCTGGAGGCCCGCCTGAACGCCTACATTCCGGCGTATTTGAAGATCGCGCGCGGGCTTATTTTGCTGGGCTTCATCCTCGTCGCGGCGCATATATGGCGGCTATTCGATTTGTACGGCTGGCTGGCCTCGCCCGGCGGCAGCCATGCGTTGTCGGTGGTGATCCACGTGCTCATCATCCTGGCCGTCGCGCTGTTGCTGTGGCTGGTACTGACCAGCCTGCTCGAGCACCGTCTGGGTGCCGGCCCGCGCGGTGGGCCGCCCAGCGCCCGCCAGCAGACGCTGATGCAAATCATCCGCAATGCGCTCGCCATAACCGTCATCACCATGACGGCCATGGTGATCCTGTCCCAGATCGGGGTTGATATCGGGCCGCTCATCGCCGGCGCCGGGGTCATTGGCCTGGCCGTCGGGTTCGGCGCGCAGACGCTGGTGGCCGATGTCATCAGCGGTGTGTTCATCCAGATCGAAAACGCCCTCAACACCGGCGATTGGGTGGATATGGCCGGGGTCAGCGGCACCGTGGAGCGGCTCACCATTCGCTCGGTCGCGCTGCGCGGGCTGGATGGCACGCTGCACGTCGTGCCGTTCTCCTCTGCCTCGATCGTATCCAACTACAACCGCGGCTTTGGCTATCACGTGACCGCGTATCGTATCGCCTATCGCGAAGACATCGACGAAGCGATCCGGCAGCTGCGCGCGGCGTTCGAGGATCTGCAGGCAGACGATGCAGTCCGGGCCAACCTGCTCGAAGACATCAGCATCCCCGGCGTGACTGCGCTGGCCGAAAACGCGGTGGAGATCCGGGTCATGATCAAGACCCGGCCCGGCAGCCAATGGGCCACCGGGCGCGCCTACAATCGCTTGGTGAAGATGCGCTTCGATGCCGCCGGCATCGAGATTCCCACCGCCCAGCGCACGCTCTACTTCGGCCGCGACAAGGACGGCTGGTCGCCACCGCTGCGGGTGCGCCAGGTGGATACCGCGGCCGTGGCGCTGCGCGCCGACGAGGACACCTCGGCGGAGCTGGATGTTCCAGCACGAGAAGGGGACATGCCAGCGCGGGACGGCACTGAGTAATCCCGCCTCGCGAGGCTTGCACGGCCGCTGGTCAGAAATTCACCAACACCCGCACAACCCTTGCGGGATGCGCGTCCGGGGCACTTGTCATCGGTTTATCCACAGCCTTGTCCAACGCGAATGTGCATAACCTGGCGGGCACGGATAATGCCGGCGCGGGGCAATGGCCAAGCGACAGCCGGCAGCTGCGGGGCGAGGTGAACTGGCGACGGCACGGAGTGCGGTTAGAATAGGGGTATGGCGCATCAATTCAGAGCACGAAAGGGCGGCGGCGATGATCCGCTGGCGCGCGGCCTGCAGCTGCAGCAGGCGGGCGACTTGGCCGCCGCCGAACGTGAATACCGCCGCCTGAAACGCAAGGACAGACGCTATGGCGAGGCACTGCGCATGCGCGCGCTCATCGCCCAGCAACGCGGCGACAACAGGCAAGCCATCAAGCTGTTGCAGCGCGCTCTTGCCGAGCAGCCCGCCAACCCCGTATTTCATCATACGCTGGCGGAAATGCTGCGCGTGGATGAGGATCTGGAAGCCGCCATCACCAGCTACCGCCGCGCCTGGAAGCTGCAGCCGGAGCGCAGCGCCACCGGCGTTGATCTGGCTGAAACCCTGGTTCGGGCCGGTCATGTCGCGCAGGCCATCAAGATCTGGCACAAGCTGCTGCGCAATGCTGCCAATCCGGGCTATTGCCACAGTCAGATTGCCTTGCTGCAGCAGCGTCTCGGCAAGCGCCAGGAAAGCCGCGAAACGCTGCAGCTTTGGCGCGAACAAATGCCGGAAACTGCGGACAACTGGAACGATCTGGGCCGCGCCTACGCTGCCATTGGCCAGCCGCGGGAAGCGGCAGATTGCCAGCGCGCGGCGTTGGCGCTGGCGCCGGATCACGCCGCCGCCTGCGCCGGCCTGGGCAGTGCCTTGCAGCTGCAAGGGCAACTGGACGAGGCTGCACAGTGGTTCGAACGAGCGCTGGCATTACAGCCCGATCTGGGCTGGGTTTATCCGGCCTTGATGGCCATTCGCGATCACCAGTTGTCGGCGCAGTCGCTGCAGGCGTTGCAGCAGCAGGCCAAGGCGAGCAACGTGACGAAGACGAATCGCATGCACATGCAATTCGCCCTCGGCATGCTGCATGAGCGCCAGCAGCAGCACGCGCAGGCGTTCCACCATTTTGCCGCCGGCAACGAAGCGCATGCGCGCTTGTATCCATTTGACGCACAGGCGTTCAGCCAGCGCATCGAGCGCATTGCACAGGTATTTGACACGGCGTTTTTTGCGCAGCGCGCAGGCTGGGGCGCAGCATCGGCCAAGCCGTTGTTCATCCTCGGCATGCCGCGCTCCGGCACCAGCCTGGTCGAACAGATCATTGCCAGCCATCCGCAGGCGCATGGCGCCGGCGAACTGGAGGACATCGGCCACATGGCGCGCGAGTTGCCGGCCATGGCCGGCGGCAACCGGCGTTATCCGCAGGCCGTGGCGAGGCTGGACGAAGCCCAGGTTGCAGCCCTGGCCGAGCGCTATCTTGGTGTCGTCGATGCCCTGGGCGGCAATGCGCTGCGGGTGACCGACAAGATGCCCTTCAACATGCTCTGGCTGGGTTTGATTGCACTGCTGCTGCCGCAGGCGCGGGTGATTTATTGCCGCCGCGATGCCATGGACAACTGCCTGTCGTGCTATTTCCAGATCTTCAACGCCGGCCTGCGCTTCAGCTACGACCTGCAGCACCTGGGCCAAGTGTATCGCCAGCATGAACGGCTCATGGCGCATTGGCAGAAGTGCTTGCCGCTGCCCATGCTGACTGTCGACTACGAAGCCCTGGTCGCAAACCAGGAGGTCGAGAGCCGCCGCCTGCTCGAGTTCGCCGGCTTGTCCTGGGACGAGCGTTGCCTGCAGTTTCACACGACTCGACGCGACGTGAGTACGGCCAGCACCTGGCAGGTGCGCCAGCCCATGTACAAATCCTCAGTGGCACGCTGGCGCGCCTATGAACCCTGGCTGCAACCGCTCATCGACAGTCTTGGTGGATAATCAGCCGCGTTCGCGAATCCCCGCAGATGGCCATAGGCAAGTCATGTCCAACACTGGCAACCGCAATGCGTTCTCGCCCGAGTACACTCTTGGCGAGGAGATTGCCAACAGCGTCTCCTCCGGGGTTGCCGCCGCGCTGGCGCTGGCCGGCCTGGTGGTGCTGATCGTGCAGGCGGCCAGCCATGGCCGTGCTTGGCACGTCGTCGGTGTCAGCGTTTTTGGCGCCAGCCTGCTGCTGAGTCATCTGGCTTCGACGCTGTACCATGCGATCGTGCCGCTGCCGGCCAAGCGTGTTCTGCGCGTGCTCGATCACCTGGCGATTTATCTCCTCATCGCCGGCACGTACACGCCGTTCACCCTGGTGAACCTGCGCGGCCATGGCGGCTGGTGGCTGTTCGGGCTGGTCTGGTTGCTGGCGCTGTTTGGCCTGATCATCAAGCTCACCCGGCTGCAGCATGTGACCGGGCTGGCGACGGGGTTTTATGTGCTCATGGGCTGGCTCATCGTGCTGGCCGTGCAGCCATTGCTGGCGCACGTGGCGCTGCCGGGGCTGCTGTTGCTGCTGGCGGGCGGTATCGCCTACACGGTTGGCGTCGTTTTTTTCCAGTGGCAGAGCATGCCTTACAACCATTTGATCTGGCACCTGTTCATCATCGTCGGCGGCATGCTGCATTACTTCGCCGTGTTGTTTTACGTGATTCCCTATCCCTATGAGTGAGCGCGCGCAGCAAATCCTGCAGACCGTGTTCGGCTACGATCAATTTCGCGGCCGCCAGGCGGACATCATCACCACGCTTTGTCGCGGCGATGATGCGCTGGTGCTGATGCCGACCGGCGGCGGCAAGTCCCTGTGCTATCAGATTCCGGCGCTGGTGCGCCCAGGCATTGGCGTGGTGGTGTCGCCGCTGATCGCGCTCATGGCCGATCAGGTGGCCGCTCTGCGTCAGCTGGGCATTGCCGCGGCCTATCTCAACTCGACGCTTTCGGCCCAGGAACAGGGCGCGATCGAGCAAGCCATGCGCAGCGGCGAACTGGATTTGCTCTACATCGCACCGGAACGTCTGCTGCAGCCGCGCACACTAACCCTGTTGGACGAGTGTCGCCTGGCGCTGTTCGCCATCGATGAGGCCCACTGCGTGTCGCAATGGGGGCATGATTTTCGTCCCGAGTACATGCAGCTGTCGCTGTTGCCGGAGCGCTTTCCGCAAGTGCCGCGCGTGGCGTTGACCGCCACCGCCGATCCGACCACGCGCCGCGAAATCGCCGTCCGCCTGCAGCTGCAGCAGGCGGCGAGCTTCATCCACAGCTTCGATCGGCCCAATATCCGTTATCGCGTGGCCGAGCGCGGCAATGCTCGCCAGCAGCTGCTGCGCTTCATCGAGGCCGAGCATGCCGACGCGGCAGGCATCGTCTATTGCTTGTCGCGCAAGAAGGTGGAGGCCACGGCCGCCTGGTTGCAGGCTGCCGGGCACGCTGCCCTGCCTTATCACGCTGGTTTGGCGGGCGAGCTGCGCGCGGCGCACCAGGAGCGCTTCCTGCGCGAGGAGGGGGTCATCATCGTGGCCACGGTGGCGTTCGGCATGGGCATCGACAAGCCGGACGTGCGCTTCGTGGCGCATCTGGACTTGCCGGCCAGCATCGAGGCTTATTACCAGGAAACCGGCCGCGCCGGGCGCGATGGCGCGCCGGCCGATGCCTGGATGCTGTACGGCCTGGGCGATGTCGTCCAGCGCCGCCGCATGATCGAGCAGGGCCAGGCCCCGGACGCGCGCAAATGGGTCGAGCGCAGCAAGCTCGATGCCATGCTCGCCTATTGTGAACTGGCCAGCTGCCGGCGAGTGCAGTTGCTGGCCTATTTCGGTGAAACCCTAGAACAGCCCTGCGGCAACTGCGACACCTGCCTGCAGCCGCCCGTGACCTGGGATGCCACGCGCGCCGCGCGCATGGCCTTGTCCGCGATTTATCGGACCGGGCAGCGCTTTGGCGTGGGCTATGTTGTCGATCATCTGCGCGGCAAGCGCAGCGAGCGCGGCGAGCGCCTGGGCCATGAGCGCCTGTCCACGTTTGCCATCGGCGCCGACGAGCTGGGCGAGCAGGAATGGCGCTCCGTCCTGCGCCAGCTGATCGCGCTTGGCTACGCCCAGGTCGATGTGGCCGGTCATGGCGGCCTGCGCCTGGGCCAGACCAGCCGCGCCCTGCTGCGCGGCGAGCAGAGCCTGCATTTGCGCCGCGATCGCAGCGATCGCCGTCAGCGGCGCCAGCGCATCAAGGCGCAGCGCGACGCGCCGCCGATCGAGCTTGAGGACGAGCCATTGTGGGAAGACCTGCGCGCGTTGCGCCTGCGCTTGGCGCGCGAGCAGCAGGTGCCACCCTATGTCATCTTCCATGACAGCACGCTGCGGGAAATGCTCGTCCAGCGCCCCTTGGATGAAGAGGCCATGGCCGCCATTGCCGGTGTCGGCGCCAAGAAGCTGGCCGCCTATGGCGCCGCCTTTGTGCGCGTCATCGCCGAACATGGCGAGCGGCCCGCATAGCCTGGTGAGGTAATGTCTGGCCATCGTGTTTAATTCTTCTTGATTATGCATGAGACTCAGCCACCTACTCTGGAGCTCTGTCATTTCGACTGGAGGGAGCTTGCGACCGGAATGGAAAAATTTATTCCTATCAATCGTTTATATCGAGATTTCTCCATTTCGTGCTTCGCATTACGGTCGAAATGACAACCCTATTTTGGCGTAGCTGAGACTGATGCATAACCAAGGTAATCCTTTGATATATAACTGACATACAACAATGACTGAATTTGCATTGATCGAGCAGGCGGCCAGCGAGCTAAAGGGTGGTGCGGTCGCCATGCAGGCGCGCCTGGTGCGCCCGGAGCCGCCGGAATCGCTGGCCATGGTGGGCGAGGATCGCTATTTGTCGGTCATGAGCCGGCGCATCTTTCGCGCCGGCCTGACCCATCGTCAGGTGGATGCGCGCTGGCCGGCCTTCGAGACGGCTTTCGGCGGCTTCGAGCTGGATTACGTCAGGCAAATGGATGACAGCGACATCGCCGCGCTGGTCAAGAATACGGCGTTGATCCGCCATCGCGGCAAGCTGACTGCCGTGCGCGACAATGCCATCGCCATGCAGGAAATCGTCGCCGAATACGGCAGTTTCGGGTTTTGGCTGGCCGACTGGCCGGAACAGGAGATCGTCGAGCTCTGGCATGCGTTGCGCAAACGCTTTCGCCAGTTGGGCGGGCGCTCTGCGCCGGCATTTCTGCGCATGGCCGGCAAGGATACCTTCATTCTTACCGACTGGGTGGTGGCGGCGCTGCGACACTGGGAGAACTGGCAAGGCAAAACCACGTCGCAGACGGCCCATCGCCAGATTCAGACGTTGTTCAATGCCTGGCAGCAGCAATCGGGGCGGCCCCTGTGCCAGATCAGCCAGATTCTGGCCTGGTCCATTGCCAGCAAGACGTAGCGCGGCAGTTAGGGCGCGCTCCCCTGCACCGGCACGAACGCCTGCAAGAAACTGCGCCTCATGACGCTAGCTCGGGCCGACCGGGCCCGCCGAGGATTTGCTCGATGGCACCGGCGCCAATCAAAGTGGCCAAATCATGGCGCTGGCGCCCGATCACCTGCAATCCGACCGGCAGGCCATCCGCGTTCAGGCCAGCATGAATGCTCGCGGCCGGGTTGCGCGACATGTTGAAGCCGAAGGTCATCTGAATCCAGTCGTGGGTTTCCTCGCCGTTGATGGTGCCGGCGGCGCAGGATTTGGGCACCCGTCCGGCGCAGGTTGGTGTCAGCAGCAGCGGCGCCTTGGCAAATGCCTGTTCGAGCTGATAATTGAAGTTGTGGCAGGCATCCAGCGCGCGTGCATAATCGGTGCCGCTGACCTGCAGGCCGGCCTTGACCATGTGCTGCAACACCGGCTCCATGAGCTGGAAGCGCTCGCTGTCGACATGCTCGCCCAGCGTGCAGGCGAGCCCGGCGGTCCACATGGCCCACCAGTGCGGCAGCGGGTGCTCGGCAATGATGGCGTCATGCTCGATGACCTGGATGCCGACTGCCCGCAGGCGCTCGAGCGCGGCCTCGCACACGGCGCGGACATTGTCGTCGCCGTAGGCATAGCCCAGGGTCGGCGCCCACAGCACGCGGCGCGGCGCGCCGCCGGCAGTCCAGGCCTGCAGCCAATCCTGATGATCGCCGGGCAGGGCGAAGATGTCCGTGGCGGCGTCGCCGCGCATGACGTCAAGGGCGAGCACGGTATCGCGTATGGTGCGTGCCATGGGCCCGCGCGACTCCAACGTGCGCGCCACCGGCGGCGCCGCGTCACCGCCCGGCACACGGCCGGTGGCCGGCTTGAAGCCGGACAGGCCGCAGGCCGAGGCCGGAATGCGAATCGAGCCGCCGCCGTCGGAGCCCGTGGCCAGCGGCACCAGGCCGGCGGCGAGGGCGGCCGCGCTGCCGCCGGAGGAGCCACCGGCGCAATAGGCCGTGTTCCAGGGGTTGCGCGTCGGCCCGAACAGCAGATTGTCGGTCGAGCCCTTGCAGCCGAATTCGGCCGTGTTGGTCTTGCCGACAATCAGCGCCCCGGCCGTGCGCAGGCGCTGCACACCGATGGAATCCTGCGCCGCCGGCGGCTGCTCGGCATGCAGGCGCGAGCCGAAGGTGGTGCGCAGACCGGCCACGTCCTCGAGATCCTTGACACCAACCGGGATGCCGGCCAACGGGCCAGGGTCTTCCCCGGCGGCGACGCGCTGGTCGATGGCGCGCGCCGCCGCCAGCACCTGATCGTGCTCGACCAGTGCCACGAACGCATTGTACTGCGGGTTCTCCTGCTCGATCCGCGCCATGGTGGCCTCGGCCAGCTGTTCCGCCGCGCGCTCGCCGGTGCGGATTGCCCGGGCCAGCTGCTCGACCGTGGTGTCGCGAAAGTCCATCGGTTTCTCCTTGCTGTCGTGCAGGGCTTACAATGGCCCGCCTGCAACCTTTCCAATCTGCCAACCCGTAATAGTGCCATGTCTGCCGATACCCGTGCCGCCAATCGCCGTATGAATGTCTTTGCCGATCACGCGAGCGTCTGGCTGTTCGGCTATGGCTCGCTTATCTTCAAGGCCGGTTTCGATTATATTGAGCGCCGCCCGGCGTACATTCGCGGCTGGGTGCGGCGCTTCTGGCAGGGCTCGCATGATCATCGCGGCACACTGGCGGCGCCGGGACGGGTGTTGACCCTGGTTCGCCAGCCGGGCGCGTGCTGCCAGGGCATGGCCTATCGCGTCGAGCCGCGAGTGTTCGAGCAGCTCGATGTGCGCGAGAAGAACGGCTATTTGCGGCTGCAGACGACATTGGTCTTCGCCGACGACAGCACCGCCGAGGGCTTGGTATACATCGCCACCGCGGACAATGCCGCCTGGCTGGGCGTGGCCTCCGAGGCCGTCATCGCGGCCCAGATCGCGGCCTCCGCCGGGCCCAGCGGGCCGAACAGCGAATATCTGCTGCGCCTGGCGGATGCGCTGCGGGCGCTGGATTACGAGGACGCACACGTGTTCGCGATCGAGCGCCAATTGCGGGCGCTCGAAGCGCACGGTTGAGCCCGGACGACAAGTGCCTGCGGGCAGCAATCATGCTGCATTTTTTCTTTTCTATTCAAACAAGGGAGTCGAACCAATCATGTGGATCAAGAACCTCAACGTCTTTCAAGCCGAGGACAAACTGCCGTGGACGGCGGCCGAGATCGAAGCGGCACTCAACGCGGCGCGCTGCCCGGCCTGTGGTTCGCAAAGCCTGAGCACGGAAGGCTTTGCGCCGCCTCTCAAGCATGCCGAAGCCATGGTGTACAGCGTCGACGGGCTGGTGTTTGCGCTGCACCAGGAGATCTCGCGCCTGCTGCCGGCGGCGGTGATCAACGAAGAGCTGGCGGCGCGGGCTGAAGCGCTGGCTGCAGAGCGCGGGCATGAACCCGGCCGGCGCGAGCGCTCCGAACTCAAGGATCAGATCATCTTCGAGCTGCTGCCCCGGGCCTTTACCCGCTCCCGCTACACCGGCGTTCTCATTGATCTGCAGGAACAGCGCATCTGGGTCGACAATGCCAGCGACACACGCGCCGAGCAGGTGATCTCCGCCCTGCGCGAAGCGCTGGGCAGTGTGCCGGTGACGCCGGTGAATGGAGCGGCGGACACGGCGGATGCATTGACCCGCTGGGTGCAGGCGCCGGATACGCTGCCGGCGCAGTTGACGCTGGGCGATCGCTGCGAACTGCAGGATATGGAAAACGTGCAGGCCAGCGTGCGCTGCACCGCGGTTGATCTCGGCAGTGAGGAAGTCCAGGCGCACCTGGAAGCCGGCATGCAGGTGACCAAGCTGAACCTGTGCTGGGACGACGCGCTGGAATTCGATGTGACCGAGCGCCTGGCGCTGAAGCGCATCCGCCCGCTGGATCGCATCAACGACAGCCTGGAAACCCTGGACAATGACGATGCCGTGGCCGAGCTGCAGGCGCGCCTCGCGCTGCAGGGCGGGGCGCTCAGGCAGGTATTGCGCAGCCTGTATCCGGCGCTGGGCGTGGCCACTGATGCGAGCGCGGCGGCCGCCTGACAACGCGCGTAAAGCGCAGTGGGGAGTGTGCAGCAGCCGGCTTCCTGCTCGGCCTTGGGCCGGCTGTTTTCCCGTTCGTTATCCGATCCGTAATCCGATCCGCTGGCCCATGGTCGCGTTTTGCTCAGTGCTTGAGCACGCGTGCCAGGAATGAGCGGGTGCGCTCGTTTTGCGGCGCATCGAACACGTCTGCCGGCTTGCCCTGTTCGATGATCTGCCCCTTGTCGACGTAAATGACGCGATCGGCGACTTCGCGCGCGAAACCCATTTCGTGGGTGACGATGATCATGGTCATGCCGGCCCTGGCCAGCTCACGCATCACGTCCAGCACCTCGCCGATCATTTCCGGGTCCAGCGCCGAGGTCGGCTCGTCGAACAGCATCAGCTGCGGCTCCATCGCCAGGGCGCGGGCGATGGCAACCCGCTGCTGCTGGCCGCCGGACAGCTGGCTTGGGTATTTATCGGCCTGGTTGCCGATGTCCACCCGGTCGAGCAGGGTCTGCGCCTGCTCGCGCGCTGCGGCCTTGTCCTTGCGCTTGACCTTGCGCGGCGCCAGCGTGATGTTCTCGATCACCTTGCGGTGCGGGAACAGGTTGAACTGCTGGAATACCATGCCGACTTCCTTGCGGATGGCGCGCAGCGCCCGTTTCGACTTGCCGTAAGGCTGCAGCGTCTGGCCTTCGACGATCAGCTCGCCGGATTGGAATTCCTCGAGCCCGTTAATGCAGCGGATAAGCGTCGATTTGCCGGAGCCACTGGCACCGATGACGACCACCACTTCGCCGGGCGCAACCGTCAGGTCGATGTTCTGGAGCACGTGCAGGGAACCGAAATGCTTGTTCAGCTGGCGCATCTCGACGATGGTCGTCGCGCGTGCGTTTGCGTCTATCATTGCTTGCACCCCGCTTGCAGGCTATTCGCCGACCAGGCCGCTGTGCTCCAGCCAGCGCAGCAGCAATGACAGCGACAGCGTAATGCACAGGTAGAGCACGGCGACCATGAGGTAGACTTCCATGGCGGTGAAATGGGAGGCGATATACAGCCGGCCTTGGCGCACCAGCTCGCCGATGCCGACCACGGCAAACAGGGAGGTATCCTTGATACTGACGATGCACTGGTTGCCCAGCGCCGGGATCATGCGCCGCAATGCCTGCGGCCAGACGATGTAGTAAAACGTCTGCGCGCTGGACAGGCCGCTGGACAGCCCCGCTTCAGTCTGGCCGCGGTCGATGGATTGCACGCCGCCGCGCACGATTTCGGAGAAATAGGCGCCCGAGTTGACGGCAATGGCGGCAATGCCAGCGGCGATGGCATTGATTGGCTGGCCGAGGAGTTGGGGCAGGCCGTAGAAAATGAACAGCACCTGCACCAGCACTGGCGTGCCGCGAAAAACCTCGATGTAGGCTACCGCTGGCCATTTCAGGATGCGCGTAGGCGCAAGCGACATCAGGCCGAAGATCAGCGCCAGGGTGAAGCCGATGACAATGCCGCCGAAGGAAATCCACAACGTCAGCGGCAGCCCGCTGAGCAGCATGGGCAGCGAATCAATCGCTGCATGCCAGTTAAATTGAAAATGCAAAAGCGTTCCCCTGTGTTCTCCGGCGCATAGCCAGTGTTGACCTGAATTATGCCCCTTTAATCACAGGCCAGCGATGGCGGCTGCCTGCATGAGTCAACCCGGCAGGTTGGTACCTGCCGGGTTGCGAAGCGTTCCAATGAACTGAATGATTTTATTCCAGCTCGACGTCTGGCGGTTGCTTGTCGAACCATTTCTCATAGATTTCGGCATAAGTGCCGTCTTCCTTGATCTCGGCCAGCGCCTCGTTGGCCGGCTCCACCCATTTGCTGCCTTTGGTGAACACGATGCCGTAGGGCTGGGCTTCGTACAGCGGGCCGACCATTTTGACACTGTCGCCACCCTTCATCTTGACGAAGTACTCGGCATTGGGGGCGTCATACAGGGCGGCATCGGCAATGCCGTTCATGACCGCCTGGTACATGTCGGTGGTGTGCGGGAAGATCTTCAGCTCCACCTCGTCGCCGAAATGCTCGGTCAGGTATTCGTAGCTGGTCGAGCCGATCTTGGTGGACACGGTCTTGCCCTTCAGGTCCTCCATGCTGTCGATGTCATCAGTGTCGGCCTGCACCATGATGCGCAGCCCCGAGTGGTAGTAGGGATCAGTGAAATCGACCACTTTGGCACGCTGCTCGGTAATGGTGGTGCCGGCAATGGCCACATCCGCGGTACCGGTTTGCAGGGCCGGAATAATGCCGCTGAAATCCATGGTCTTCAGGTTGTAATCGAAACCAGCGCGTTCGGCGACCGCGGCGAGAATATCCATGTCGAAGCCGACCATGGTTTCGGTTTCCTCGTCGTACATTTCAAAGGGCACGAAACTCGGATCGGTCAATGCCTGCAGAGTCGACTGTTCATCTTCGGCCATGGCCGTGCCGGCCAGGGTGGCCAGAGCCGTGATCGCTGCCGCGAGCAGCAGTTTCTTGATCAGGTGGTTGCGCATGTTGGTTGCCTCCTAATTGGCGTTGTTTTGAACTCGCGCAGTGAAGCGTGAGCCAACCGCAGTGTTGTGGTCAAGTCAGACCATGGTCGTGGGTTGCCTTTTGCACATACTTTCGCGCCATATGCAAGTGCCGCCGCACACTTGATAAATTCGCATTAAAATTTTATTGTACAGTCGCTTGTAGGTATTTCATTGCATCGTAAATAAGCCTTCAGCCCTTTATTTATGACGCCATCGACGGTCCGGCCCGCAGGCTGGGATCGTACTGCAGGAGAATTGTACATGCGGCTGCAATTTCTGGAAAAGCTGCTCAGGAATGGCACCTTGTTCTTGCACTATCCGGACGGTGAAACCAAGACCCTGGGGCAGGGCGAGCCCAAAGCGCATATCCATTTACGTGAGACGGATGCTCTGAAACGGATGTTCGCGCGTCCCGAGCTTACCGTAGGCGAGACCTACATGGACGGCGACTGGTGGCCCGGCGAGGGTGGGCTGCTGGCATTGTTTGAGCTGTACTTTGCCAACGGCGGCGATTTCGATGACAACCAATGGCTGGCGCTGGGCTGGCGATTGCTTGAGCCGCTCGTCAAGATCAATACCCGCCGGCGGGCACGCAAGAACGTGCGTCACCATTATGATATTGGCCCGGATTTGTTCCATCGCTTTCTGGATCAGGATCTGCAGTATTCCTGCGCCTACTTCAAGACGCCGAACCTGACCCTGGAGCAGGCCCAACAGGCCAAATGCGAGCATATTGCCCGCAAGCTGCTGCTCAAGCCGGGTGATCGGGTGCTCGACATCGGCAGCGGCTGGGGCGGCATGGGTCTGCATCTCGCACGCAATCACGACGTCGATGTCACCGGACTGACCTTGTCGGACGACCAGTACAACGAGTCCAACAAACGCGCCGAGGAGGCGGGCTTGGCCAAACGTGTGCGTTTTCTGAAGGAGGATTACCGCGAGCACGGCGATGCCAGCGGCAAGGATGCCTATGATGCCATCGTCAGCGTGGGCATGTTTGAGCACGTCGGCCAGCCCCAGTATCAAACCTTTTTCAATCACGTCGCGCGCCTGCTTAAAACCAGCGGCCGCAGCCTGATCCACTCCATCGGCCTGACTACAGAAGCAACCGGCGGCGGCCAGGAATGGATTCGCAAGTACATTTTCCCCGGCGGTCACATTCCATCGTTGTCGGAAGCCGCGCTGCCGATCGAGCGTAGTTCCTTGGTGCTATCGGATCTAGAAGTCTGGCGTTTGCACTATGCGGAAACACTGAAGAACTGGAACGAACGCTTCCAGCAGCACCGGGAGGAATTCAAGGAGCGTCTGGGTGAACGATTCTGCCGTATGTGGGAATTTTATCTACTCAGCTGCCAAGCTGGTTTCCGCTGGGGCAATTTGGTGGTCTTCCACATGCAGCTGGCACATAGCAACAGCACCATTCCCATAACCCGCGATTACCTGTATCAGCCGGAGCCGCAGCGCGTCGGAGCTCCGCAAGAGGCATGCCAGGCTTCTTGAACTCTTTGCCGCACACTGCTCAGCATCATCTAGTCAAATGTACCGCCGACGACTGTGGCAGACTGTAGCAATGGGTATTGACCTGAAGGACTTCGCACCCCGCACCTGGCGCAGACGCTGGGTTTGCTGCGCAGTGTTGCTCTTGGCCTTGCCGTCTGCCGTGGCGGTTCTCGCTCAGCCAGCCAACTCAATCCTGCCGCTGCCGGGCAGCGACAGCAAGGTGGAAATCACCACCGTTGCTGACGAGGAGAAAGGTGATCAGGGCACTGATCTGGAAAAGTCCGAAAAGGCCAAGGTAGTGCTGTCGCCAGGTCCAGCAACGCCGCTGCCCGAAGGTGATGCGCAATTGGGGCAACTGCTGCGATTGTGGGGTGTCTTTGGCACCGAAGTGAATCGGGATTGCACACATTTGCAGATTGGACAATTGCGCTGTTTTTCGGGTCACACCACGTTGCGCGGCCTGGCGCGCTTCAACCGGCCGGCCATCCTGTTTTTGAACCATGACGACGTACAGCAGCAAGTGCTCATCACACATCTGGATGACAAGACGGCGGTATTGATCGGCGCCGAGGGCACCAGAAAAATTTCACGCCAACGCCTGGAAAAATTGTGGCAAGGCAAATTTTACATGATCTGGCGGGCAAGTTCGAAAGCCGCATTCATTCATGACGGCATGGGCGGTGCTCCGGTGCAATGGCTGCTGCAGCGATTGCCGCCCAGCGAGAGCGAGGACGAAGGGCAGACAGAAGATCAGCCGAGTGCGGCAGCAGTATTCGATGCCGATTTGGCCGAGCGCGTACGCAATTTCCAGCGTATACACGGACTCATGCCGGATGGCATTGTCGGCCCGCGCACACAAATAACGTTGAACAGTTTGGCCCCGGAGCCGGGCATTCCAACCCTGGATCAGAAAGCCGACAGCGAGAACTAGATCGCTGCTTCCCTTGCCTGCATCACAGGGTTGGCCTGGCCAACTCTACCGCGCCACCAACTCAATCCAGTAGCCATCGGGATCGCGCACGAAGGCGATGTTTTTCATGCTGCCGTCCTCCGGGCGCTTCTGGAATGTGACGTCATTGGCATCCATCCAGGCCACGGCTGCATCCAGATCCGGCACCGTGAAGCAGATGTGGCCATAGCCCTGCGGTTCGTCGTTGCCATTGTGGTACTGCGCATCGGGATCGTCTTCCGTGCCCCAGTTGTGCGTCAACTCGAGCACGCCTTGGCGCGCATTGGTGTAGCTGCGCCGCTGTTCCGGGTCCTCCGGCACTGTGTCGCCTTGTGTGCGCGCAAGAAAATAAAGCGTGAAGCGGCCGGCGGGCATTTCTCGCTTGTGCAGCAACTCCATGCCGAATACGCGCCGATAGAAAGCCAGCGATACGTCCGGGTCCTTGACCCGCAGCATCACGTGATTGAAGACATAGCCGTCGGTGTTCTCGGCCACTTCTGCAGATGCCGTACTCATGAATAAACTCCTGTAATGTAAAACCATGGACAACGCATGGCGCGACTGCGCGCGCCCATGCGCTCAATTATCCCAGACCGGGGCGAACGTCGGCGAGACGATGCGCCCATCGGCGCGCTGCAATGCACTGATTGCCGCCATTTCCGCGTCATCGAGCTCGAAGTCGAACACATCGAAATTGCTTGCTACATGTGCCGCCTTGGACGAGCGCGGAATGGCAATCACCTGCTCCTGCTGCAACAACCAGCGCAGCGCCACCTGGCCCGGATTCTTGCCGTGCGCAGCGCCAATCCGTTCGAGCGTCGCATCCTCGAAGACCTGTCCTTGTGCGAGCGGGCAATAGGCCGTCAGCGCCATGCCGTGTTCGGCGAGCTTGCTGCGCACCGGTGCCTGGCTCAGGTAGGGATGGTATTCGACCTGGTTGACCACCAGCGGCGCACTTGATTGGGCAACTGCCTCGGCAAGCAGCGTGGTGGTGAAGTTGCTGACGCCGATATGGCGCGCCATGCCCTGTTCCCGCACTTCGTTGAGCGCGGCCATGGTTTCGGCCAGCGGCACGTCCGGGTTGGGCCAATGCAGCAGCAACAAATCAACCTGATCGGTGTCGAGCTGGCGCAGGCTTTGTTCGGCCGCGCGCTGCAGGTCACCTTCCGCCGCGTCCTGTGGGGGAATTTTGGTGGTCAGGAAGATATCGGCGCGCGCGACGCCCGATTGGCGGATGCCGCTGGCCACCGCGGCCTCGTTTTCATACATTTGCGCCGTATCCACATGCCGATAGCCGGTTTTCAGGGCATGGGCGGTCATCGCTTCGGCATCCTCGGGCGGCAGCTGAAAGGTACCGAAACCCAAGGCGGGGATAGTGGCGCCATTGGCAGTTACATATTCCATTACCACTCCATAATCTTTGCATGACACATGGATTTTTGGGCTGCCGGCGGCTTTGTTCAAGTACGATCGACCCGCGACGCAGCGCCAGCGCTGCGGGCAAACCCTTGCTTGATCGGGTATGAAACGCAGCTACTCGCTCTGCAGCCCGTGAGTACGACTGAGGAAGCCTGCGGCCGCAAAGACGAGGCCTCAGGCCCACGGCTGAGGTGGGTATGCGGCTGGAAAGCCTTATACTGCGCCTGCCAATCCCACAAATCGACTCGCTCCGTACCATGCTCCGCACCCGTCTGACCGAACCCCTCGTGATGCTGGCGACGGTGTTGCAATGGCTGGTGCTGTCGATTGCCGCGGGTGCCGTGGTCGGCGCGATGTGCAGCGTTTTCCTGCGCCTGCTGTTTGCCAGCGAAGGGCGTGTCTATGCCGTGCCTTGGTGGCTGCAGGCCAGCCTGTTGGTCGGCGGCGGGCTGGCCAACGGCCTGCTGCTGCATTATGGCTATCGCCTGAATCACAGCGGCTACCGCGATTCCCCGATCGTGGCGGTGAATGAACAAAACGGCAAAATGCCGTTCGCGACGCTGTGGCTGAAACCGGTGGCGGCGCTGATCACGCTGGGCAGCGGCGGTTCCGCCGGCAAGGAAGGGCCGTGCTCCCACATCGGCGCCAGCTTCGCGGCCTTGATCGGAAGCCTGCTGCATCTCAACGCCGAGTTGCGCAAGCGTCTGGTGGCCTGCGGTGTCAGCGCCGGTTTTGCCAGCGTGTTCGGCACTCCCATTGCCGGCGCGGTTTATGGCGTCGAGATGCTGGCCATTGGCCGTATTCGCCACGACTTCCTGCTGCCGGGCATTGTTGCCGGTGTGACCGCGCTGCAGGTCTGCGAATTTCTAGGTGTGCCTTACCCGGACTATCACATCAATTTTGTCAGCGACTTCACCCTGCTGTTGTTTCTGAAAACGGTAATCATCGGCATGGCCAGCGGCGTCGCCGCGTGGCTGTTCGTGGAATTGCTGCGCCAGTTCGCCCGCCTGTTTCAGCTGATACGCCGAAAACTGTCGCTGTGGCCGCCGTTGCTGCCGGTCCTGGGCGGGCTGTTGATCGCGGTGCTGCTTGTCGTCGTGCCGACCGACTATCTGGGCTTGAGCCTGCCGGTCATGCACAGTGCCCTGCACGGCGAGTCGGTGGCTTATCTGGGCTTTTTCTGGAAGGCATTGCTGGTGGCCATTACCCTTGGCTCCGGCTTTTATGGCGGCATCGTCACGCCGCAATTCGTCATCGGCGCCGTGCTCGGCAGCGCCTGCGCGCCACTGCTGGGGCTGGAGCCGGCCCAGGGCGCGGCAGTGGGTTTCGTGGCCGTGGTGGCTGCCGCCTCCAATGCTCCCATTGCTGCGATTCTCATGGGTGTGGAGCTGTTCGGCGCCGATGCCACGCTGCACGTCGCCGGCGCCTGTGTGGTGGCGTATCTCATCATCGGCCATCGCAGCGTCTATCCCGCGCAGCGGGTGGCGTTCAGCAAATCATCCTGGATTCACGCGCACACGGAAGTACCGGTGGGCCAGGAGAAAATCCGCCTGTCCTATGGCCTGCTGCGCTGGTGGAGCGAACGCCGCCGGGCCTGGCTGGAGAAAAGGGACAAGGCAGGACGCCACCTTTAAGCCTGCAAAGTGCTGGCGCCAAAATGTCCAGCGCTGTTCCCAGCACCGGCAATACGCCCAGCCAGGCCCGAGACGCGGCTGATCCGGCGCGCCAGCGTGCGCCGCAGGATCGCCGTATGCGCATGAACGGTCAGGCGCCGGCGGGCCCGCGTGAGGCCGGTGTACAGCAGCTCGCGCGTGAGCACCGGCACGTCGTAATCCGGCAGCACCAGTGTGACGTGGTCGAATTCGGAGCCTTGGCTC
>DATGUT010000071.1:0-4194 GCA_035301185.1 Salinisphaeraceae bacterium | reverse complement strand
GCCAGGCGCTGCGCCAGGCTCGAATTGGCAACGGTAACCGCCATGTTATTGCATGCACCAGCCGTGGCTGAGCAGGATCGACTGGCCGGTCAGGGCCGCCGATGGGAAGCTGGCCAGGTACACCGCCGTCTGGGCAATGTCCTCGACGGTGGTGAAGGTTGCATCAACCGTTTCGCTGAGCATGACGTCGCTGATCACTTCATCTTCGCTGATGCCCAGCTCCTGGGCCTGCTCGGGAATCTGTTTCTCCACCAGTGGCGTGCGCACGAAACCGGGGCAAATCACGTGCGAGCGCACGTTGTGCGGCGCGCCCTCCTTGGCCAGCGTCCGAGCCAAGCCCAGAATCCCGTGCTTGGCGGTGACATAGGGCGCCTTCAGCTTCGAGGCTTCATGCGAATGCACCGAACCCATGTAGATGACGGTGCCGCCGCGATCGTCCTTGTACATGTGCTTGAGCGCGGCCTTGGTGGCCAAAAAGCTGCCATCGAGATGGACGGCAAGAACCTTCTTCCACTTGGCAAAATCAAATTGATCGATCGGCTCGACGATTTGGATGCCGGCGTTGGCCACCAGCACATCCAGGGCGCCGAACTCTTCCACGACCTTGTCGGTGCCGGCGTTGACTGCGTCTTCGTCGGTCACATCCATGGCCACGCCGATGGCCTTGCCGCCTTCCTTGTTGATCTTGTCCGCGGCCTTGTCCGCCGCCTCCTGGTCGAGATCAGCAATCGCGACCTGTGCCCCCTGCTTGGCATAGGTTTCGGCAATCGCATTGCCGATGCCGCTGGCTGCGCCGGTGACCATGGCCACCTTGCCTTCTAGATTCTTCATGATTTGTGCTCCTGGGGATGTTGAAAACGCAAGGCCGGACCATTGTCAACGCGTCCGGCGTCTGTTGGACTATATGGGAGCAATCATTGTTCCATTCAATGCAGCAGACAAGTATCGGCGGACAAGGCTTCAGACACAGGCGTTGTAAGTTAAAATGCGGCCATGCTGAATCTGAGCCGGGTCATGCTTCGCCGTGGTCCACACCAACTGCTGACGGACATCAACCTCACCATCCACGGCGGCCAGCGCGTGGGCATCGTCGGGCGCAACGGCACCGGCAAGACGAGCCTGTTTGCGCTGCTGCTGGGCGAGCTCGGCGCGGATGCCGGCGAGGTGCACGTGCCCGCCGGCCTGACCATCGCCACCGTGCGCCAAAGCACGCCATCCGGCAATCAATCGGCGCTCGATTTCGTGCTCGATGGCGATGCGGAGCTGCGCCGCGTGCAGGCCGCGCTGGCAGAGGCGGAAGCCGCAGCCGATGGCCTGGCCCAGGCCGAGTTGCACGCGCGCATGGCGGCCATCGACGGCTATGCGGCTCATGCGCGCGCCGCGCGCCTGCTGCACGGGCTCGGCTTCGCGCCGGATCGCCACCTCGCACCGATCGACTCGTTTTCCGGTGGCTGGCGCATGCGTCTGAACCTGGCCGCGGCGCTCATGTGCCGCTCGGATCTGCTGCTGCTGGACGAGCCGACCAATCACCTGGACATGGATGCCGTGCTCTGGCTGCAGGGTTTTCTGGCGAGCTATGGCGGCACGTTGCTGGTCATTTCCCACGACCGGGATTTCCTCGACGCAGTGACCAACCACATCCTGCATCTGGCCCAGGGCCGCGCCACGCTGTATCCGGGCAACTACTCCGCGTTCGAGAAACTGCGCGCGGAACAGGCCTTGCAGCAACAGGCCGCGCACGAGGCCCAGCAGAAGCGCATCGCCGAGATGCAGCAATTCATCGATCGCTTTCGCGCCAAGGCCACCAAGGCGCGCCAGGCGCAGAGCCGCATCAAGCAGATCGAGCGCATGCAAACGGTGGCAGCAGCGCATTGGGACACGCCGTTCCATTTCCAGTTCCTGGCGCCCGAGCGCCTGCCGGAAACCCTGCTGCGCCTGGATCAGACGGCCGTCGGCTACGACGACCAGGCCCTGCTGTCCGCGCTCAAACTGCGCCTCGCGCCCGGCGACCGGCTGGCGATCCTCGGGCGCAACGGCGCCGGCAAATCAACGCTCATGAAGCTGCTCGCCGGTGTGCTGCAGCCGCTGGCCGGCGAGATGCAGCGGCATCGCTATCTGCGCGTGGGCTATTTTGCCCAGCACCAGCTGGAGCAGCTGGACGGCCAGGCCAGCCCGCTCACTCATCTGCAGCGCCTGGCGCCACAGGCCGGCGAACAGGAGCTGCGTGACTTTCTCGGTGGCTTCGCTTTCCGCGGCGAGCGCGCGCTGGAACCGGTGGCGCCTTTTTCCGGCGGCGAAAAAGCCCGGCTGGCCCTGGCGCAGGTGGTGTATCGCCGGCCCAACCTGTTGCTGCTGGACGAGCCGACCAACCACCTGGACCTGGACATGCGCCATGCACTGGAACAGGCACTGCAGGACTACAGCGGTGCGGTGGTTCTGATCGCGCACGATCGCCACTTGATCGACGCCACTTGCGACCAGCTTTGGCGTGTTGCCGATGGTGCGCTGGAACCATTTGCCGGCGACATGGATGATTATGCACGCTGGCTGCAGCGCCAGAACGCGAACATCGAAGGAGCGACCCACACCAGGCCAAAGGCCGCCGGCGGCCAGCCGCGGCAACAGGATGCGCAGCGCGACAAACACTTGCGCCGCCAGCTGGCAAAGGCTGAACAACAGCTGACGCACCTGGAGCAGCAACTTGCCGCGATCGATGCCGATCTGAGCAAACCCAGCGTATACGGCAATCCGAGCGCAAGCGCGCGCCTGGGCCAGGAGCGTGCGCGCCTGCAACAACGCCTCGAAGCCACCGAAACCGAATGGCTGCAGCACGCCGCCGCCCTGGAAGAGCAGCACGCATGACGACGCTTTACTGGCACGACTACGAAACCTTTGGCACCAATCCACGCCATGGTCGCCCGGCCCAATTCGCCGGCCTGCGCACCGACCTCGACCTCGAGATCATCGGCGAGCCGCTGACACTGTACTGCCAGCCCACGGAAGACACCCCAGGACACCCGGATGCCACGCTCATCACCGGCATCACGCCGCAACTGGCGGCGGCGCGCGGCGTGCCGGAGCCCGAGTTCATCGCCCGCATCGTGGCCGAGCTGAGCCGGCCCGGCACCTGTGGGGTCGGCTACAACAGCCTGCGCTTCGACGACGAAGTCACCCGCCACACGCTGTGGCGCAACTTCCTCGACCCTTATGCTCGCGAGTGGCGCGACGGCTGCTCGCGCTGGGACATCATCGACATGGTGCGCCTTGCTTATGCGCTGCGCCCCGCCGGCATCGAATGGCCGCTGCGCGCGGATGGCGCGCCCAGCTTTCGCCTCGAGGATTTGGCCACAGCCAACAATCTGGAACAGGCGCAGGCACACGACGCGCTCTCCGATGTGCATGCCACCATCGCCCTGGCGCGGCTGGTGCGCCGCCAACAGCCGAAGCTCTACAGCTACGTGTTCGAAAATCGTGGCAAACGCGCCGCCGCCCAGCTGCTGGATCTGGACGGCCACAAGCCGGTGCTGCACGTCTCGCAGAAATTCCCAGCCGTGAACGGCTGCCTGTCGCCGGTCATGCCGCTTGCGCCGCATCCGCGCAATCGCAACGCGGTGCTGGTCTACGATCTGCGCGCGGACCCGGAGCCGCTGCTGCAACTGTCGCCCGCGGACATGGCCGAGCGCATTTTCACGCCGAGCGCGGATTTACCCGCCGATGCGCCGCGCGTGGCGCTCAAGGGTGTGCATCTGAACAAATGCCCGGTGCTGGCGCCGTTTGCCATGCTGCGCGAACAGGAAGCACGGCGCTTGCGCATCGATGTCGGCGCCTGTCGCCGCCATTGGCAGGCCATTCACGCGCACATGCAGGACGTCGTCGCCAAGGCCCAGGCCGCATTCGATTTACATGCGTTCGCGCCCGCCAGCGATGCCGACAGCGCGTTGTACGACGGCTTCGTCGACGACGCGGATCGCCGCCTGGCCGAACAGATGGCGAATAGCGCCGGCGCTGAGCTGGCCGCGCTCGAATTCAGCGATCCGCGCCTGCGCGAGTTGCTGTTTCGCTATCGTGCGCGCCATTTCCCGGACACGCTGGAACATGGCGAGCAGCAAGAGTGGCAGGACTGGGTGGCCCGGCGCCTCGAGTTCGCGCCCGACGGCGGCCTGACGCTGGACCAATACGACGAACTCATTGCCC